>DAOWDY010000070.1 GCA_030638785.1 Candidatus Thorarchaeota archaeon | reverse complement strand
GATGCTGGCCAATGTTGAAACTATCATCGAAGAGCACTTTTCATTCAGCGATATCGATTTGATAATTCTCTTCGCATTGTTAGGAGGGTCTCTTGTTCTTGGAATCATAGTAAATGGCCATCTTTCAGATCATTTCAGAAAACGAAGACCGTTCATCACTGTGGGATTGATCAGCTTTGGTTTTCTGGCCTACCTTATGGTTGCCAACGCAGAGCATTTTGAGGCTCTTTGGGCGATTTGGCCAGTTATACCAATTCTTGGATTTGCTGCAGGCGCATTCCCACCAGCTGCAATGGCTTACATCACGGATATCTCAGAGAAGGAATCTAGAGGAAGTACAATGGGTGTATACAGTATCTTCTTCGGCTCAGGAATGATCATTGGACCTGCTGCAGGTATCTTTGCGTATGGCACTTATGGCTTACCTGGATTGATTGTGCTCATCGCTGTGATCATTGTGATTGCGTGTATTGGTACTTATTTCATGCCAGAAGTACAGTCTAGTACGGAAATAACACCAGAATGAGAAACGCAGGCAAGAGTTAATAGAAGCTAGAGTAATTCCAGTTATTAGATTCTCTTGGGGAGAAATACAATGGTTAGATTGACTACTGTTAGTAATCTTTTCGCAGGCATTGGAATTGCTGTGATTGCCGGTTCAGGAGGCCTCTGGGCGCTCTTGAGTTCCATTGAACTTACTCCAGGTGTAGATGCTTGGAATTATCCATTCTATCTCTGGGTTGCTGGTGCGGTAATTTTATGTCTGGTAATTATAATGTCAGCCATCACAACGTTCACTGAACTTACAGGGTTTGTTCATCCAGAAGATAAACTGGTCAGTAACATGTTTGTTTTTCTACAAGCGATTACCACAATTCTTGTGATTGGAATCCTCTTTCCAAGTGACACAGTTCTACAGGAACGACTCTTTAATGTGGCAGCAATGATTGTGATTGCCTATGTTTTCCTATTCGTTTTCATATTCTTCAGTGCGGAAATAACTGAGGGAAGTGAAATGGGTCAAGTGAAAGAGATGACATCTCGCTTCATGCTTGTATCACTCTTCCTAGGCGCAATAATGGCTGGGATCAAGGTATTTTTGGACTGGGTCTGGGACGTTACAGCTTCATATGGTGTGGCTTCATTGGTTCTAGCTATATTTGCAGTTGTACTTGTTTTTGGTATAGTTGCATATCTCGGACGAAAATACGAACCAGTAGGCGAATAGTACAGAATCTGGTGGAGTGTATAACTCCACCAACTCTCTATATTTTATCCGTTATGCTCGCGAGTAAATATAATAAACAAGCACTAAATACGAGTGCAAGATACTCCTATTAGCACAGGTTTCTAGTAGGTGAAGAGGAGATTGTTTCAGAATGGCTAGTGATAGACTGTGGCTGGGTAGCATCCTAGATGACCAGGGAAAAAGAACTGACAAGAAATTCGAGATCAGTGTTGATTTGCTAAGACGTCACGGAGGAATATTCGGATCAACTGGTTCTGGAAAGACGGTGTTGAGTAAGGTCATTCTAGAAGAAGCTGCAATGCAGGAAATTCCTATAGTTGCATTCGATCCGCAGGGGGATATTGCCTCACTCATGCTCCCGGGAGACCCCAAAGAGCTCAAGGAGAAAGGAGTTCCTCCTGAACGGCTTCAACAGTATATGGACAAGGTCATTGTTCGAGTTTACACTCCTGCCAGTAGTAAAGGTCTTTCAATCTCTATCAATCCCTTAAAATTACCAGATCCAAAAGCAGACCAAGATGACGTGATTCGCCTTCTAGATAATTCTGCTAGAACCCTAACAAAAGTCCTCACCAAGGTTGGTGGACTCTCACGCTCTTGGGAAGGAAAATCATTCGCTGTAATTTATGAACTGATGAGAAACATCTGGGAGAATAAGAAGGATGTTGGAGATCTTAAAGCACTCGCAGATATGCTTGTTCAACCTCAAGAAGAAATTGGTGTAGACTTAGAGCCTTACATGAAGATAACTGAGAGACAGACTCTGGCTACACGAATCCGAACTCTTACAGTAGGGTCAGCCCAATTACTATTCAAAGAAGAAGGGCAGCTTGATTTTGATGAAATGGTTAAGCCAGTCAATGGAAAGACGCCTATCAACGTGATATTCCTAAAGACCCTGAGAAGCGAGGAAGAGAAACACTTCTTCATCGCCATAGTATTGAATCAACTCTATTCATGGATGCTCAGACAGGGCTATACAAGCAAACCAAGAATGATGATATTCCAGGATGAAGCAGCCCCATTCATTCCTGCAGGAATGCGCTCACCTGGACCTAAGGAAACATATCTCCTTCTCTTCAGACAAGCTAGGAAATACGGTGTGGAATGTCTCATTGCAACTCAGAGTCCCAAGGATATCGATTACAAAGCGTTTGAACAATTCAATACAATCTCTGCAGGGCGAATAAGTAGTGAACAATCTCTCAAGGTCCTAGAGCGAATTCTAGAGCCTATTGCTGGAGAGAAAGAATCTGAGAGAATTATCTCTGCACTTCCAGGTCAACAGACTGCCAACTTTGTATTCTCTTCTGCAGATCTGAAACCTAAAGTCAATCATATTGGAGTCAGGTGGCTCCTCACGAACCACATTACCCTCACTGAGAAGGATGTCAAAGATCATATGTCCAAGCTAGTTGCAGAGCAACAAAAGGTTCTGAAGAAACTAGAGCAAGCCCGGCTTGCAGAGGAAAAGACAAAGGAACAAGAAAAACAGAAGCGTGTGCTAGAGCGACAAAAGTCTGCTGAAGCGAAGAAAAGAGAACAAGAACAAGCAGTCAAAGATGCAGAACGTTTGAAGAAAGAAGCAGAGCTTCAACGCCAGAGAGATAAGGAGCTTGCAGATAGGAAAGCCAAGTTCAAGAAAGCGAAAGATACTGAGAAAGTATTCCAGACCAAAGGACAGGCAGGATTGGTTTCCTATGAAAACATCATCAATGGTTTTGTAGCAAGGATAGAGAGGATTGCAAAGACCACATTCGGTCTTCGGCTGCTCAAGGAATTAGTGACAAGAGGAGAGCTCGAGTACGAACGTGCTAGAGGAATGTACCTAAAAGAAACTAGAGAAACGATAAAGCAAGGCCTTGCAAGGAAAGAAAAGATCGAGGAAAAGAAACGTGGAAAGGTGAAGAAGGTCGATCATCTGATCTATGATTTCGAATTCGTTCTAAAGAAAGTCATCGAGAGCATGGGGATAAAAGAACCAGACTATGTTGATGAGGCACGACTGAAGAAGACATTTGAGAAAATCGTCAAGTCTGCTAAGAAGACCTCATTGATAGATAGAATTGCTTTTGGGACACCATTTCTAGAATTCACGGTTAACTAAACGGATACTTGCGTCAGCTTCTGTAGTGTCTAATAGTGGTGGACTGACAGTCTACCCACTGTTTTACCAAATGAAGAGTATCACTAGCAGCTGAATCAAGGTACTCTTCTGTTACTGCAGGGGCTCCATAGAGCAGTATGTACACCTGCTTAGAATCCTTGGAAACCTTAGTATATTCAGAATCGTGTGTTGCATATCCAAAACAAACGATCTTCTCATCATCCGAAAGTACAATCTCTCGGCCTCGACAGACCTTTTCTACTCCCCCGATTCTCACAAACTTCTCCCCTTTTCTCGCCACTCTGACTTGAAGAGACCCAGTTACTTTAGATACATCTACAAGCCCTATGGGAATCTTGTGATTGGGAGAGGTAACATTCACAACATCAACAACATTAGAGATTCTCCAAAGGTTCAATCCGTTAACTATTCGTCGTAAGAGCGCTTCACTAGAAACCCTGAGTTTGGTCGGGTCCATTCCGAATGCCCAATAGAGGTCCCGATATGATCTGAATAAAGGATCGTCTTTAATGTCATCAAGAGTTATCGAGGAGCGAATCCGTTCAAACATTGATTGCTCGAGTTCTTCCCAACCATCCATTGATTTCTCCACAGTGATTTCATTCAACCCAATCAATGCAAGTGAGAGGTCGTCCCTGTTCACAGAAAACTCGATATCTGGTAATTCCATATAATCAGACATGTAACACACGATATTGAGTATATCGAAGAAGATAACATAAACAAGTTATGCAAGAATGAGAGTGTGGGAGAACCTCTGGAGAGGTGTGTAATGTCGAAACCAGCCTATGTTTACAAGATTTGCATCTCAGGTGATGCGGCAGTTGGCAAGACCAGTTCGATTCTCCGTTGGTCAGAAGGATACTTTCGCCAGGAATATCAGAGTACTGTGGGCGTTCAGCATTATTCGAGGATCGTTGAAGTAGGAGAAGATGCGACACTTGTCAAGATGATGATTTGGGATCTTGCTGGACAAGACATTTTCAAGCACTTGAGAGCCAGTTTCTATGACGGTGCCAAGGGACTGATTCTCATGTTCGATGTATCTAGGGAAGAAACCTTCGCGTCCATTCCCGGATGGATTAGAGAAGCAAAAGGACATGTTGGCACTGATATTCCATACATTCTTGCAGGAAACAAGGTAGATTTGGTTCCAGACGAGAAGCATTTCTTTGGAGCTCAAAAATATGCTGAATCGCTTAACACTCCACTCTTGCTAACGAGTGCTAAGACTGGTACAAATGTTGATGACCTCTTCATGAATATTGGGCACCTCGTTCATGAACGAGCTCAGGAAGAGATTCGTAGAGATAAGGGATGGATCAAGTAGATCCTAGAGCATTTCTATAACTTCTTTCAGACTCTCAACCTTCACATCAGGAGTTTGGTCAAGGTCTCCAGGATCGAACGGAATTATATTGTCTGGCCGAGCCACTAGAACTGTAGCCATTCCAGCTGCCTTTCCTCCTGCAATGTCAGACGCAGGGTTATCTCCAATCATAACAGCATCAGATACATCGTATCCCAATGCCTTGACAGTTTCAGTGAGAATTTCTGGAAGTGGCTTACCAACAACCACACTTCTCACACCAGTGGCATCTTCAATTGCAACGACAATAGACCTCTCGCCAATGTAGACATCTTCCGAACCTAGATAGATGCCAGGATACTCACGACTTCCACTAATACAGATGAGGTCAGCTCCTTCCTTGACCATCTTTGTCGCAAAGTTCAATCTTGGAAAAGTCAAACCTCTGTCAGCTCCAACTGCAACAAAATCTCTGGGAGGATTGCTAACAACGTTCAAGCCTCGCGCTATGAAATCCTCAGTTGCTACGCCCTCGCT
>DAOWDY010000072.1 GCA_030638785.1 Candidatus Thorarchaeota archaeon | reverse complement strand
CTATGCCAGAGATTCTACGTAAAGAACTAGACATGAGTTTCGAGGATGCAGTCAAGAGGGTTGAGAGCCTAGCAGAAGAAGGGGGCTTTACAATTCTACTTACCAAAGGTATGCATGACATGTTCAAGAAGAAACTGGGAATAGACGATTACCCAAAGAGAACTTTCATTCTTGCTTGTTCCGCGGATCTAGCCAAGGAGGCAGTGGATATTTCTCGAGATATGTCTCTCGTAATGCCATGCAGCTTCGTGGTCGCTGAAGAAGAGGGTAAGATTGTAGTCACTCACTCCTCAGTAATGAAGATGGGTGTAGAACTTGGATTTGCTCCCGCTGAACCGATGCAACCACTCATTGAGAAGACGGGTAAGCGCGTACAAGCAGTCTGGGATAAAATCTAGTTCCGGACCTGCTCTCCTTACTTTCACTAAAGATTTAGGAGTGTTTGTATAAACTACTACCATGAAGGATTCAGTGAAAAGCCAGTGGGAAGAAAACGCTGAGTTATTCGCTGAGTTAATTGCGAATAGTGGGACACCTCATCATAGAGAGATACTGAACCCTTCTGTAGAGCGACTAATGGGGAGTGTCAAGGGAAAACATATCCTAGATGCAGGTTGTGGAGAAGGGTATCTATCAAGATACTATACTTCTAAGGGCGCCATTGTTACAGGTGTTGACTTCTCTGAGAAAATGATTACGATTGCCAGAGAGAAGGCAGGTGATGATTCCACTAGTTTTCAAGTTGGAAACCTCTGTAATCTCAAAGACCTCTCAGATTCTTCTTTCGATATTATCCTCTGCAATCTAGTCCTACTGAATGTTTCCTGCCTGAAGGAAAGCATAACGGAGTTCAATCGGCTTCTGAATACAGGTGGAGTACTCCTTTTATCGATGGTACATCCAGCATTCAATTTCTATGGTCCAGGTTCGTGGAAGATGGGAGAGAAACATCCCGAAACACGGAGAAGAGAGGGGCTCTTCTTCAAAATTGACAATTATACTGTTGAAATGAAGTATGAAAGATTTTGGCGTACACGAGATGGAGAGAGATTTCCCCAACCAATTACATTCTACCATAGAACAATTTCTACTTACATTACTCAACTCCTTGAAGCGGGCTTCAAGATTGAGGCCATGGAAGAGCCAATACCTGATACAAAGAACGAATTCTTTGACCGTGAAAGACGCATTCCCTTTTTCTTGGTGGTCAAAGCCAGTAAGATCTGATGTTCTTCCATAAACCATATGACTTCTGAATGCACTTCACAGGAAAGAGTGAAAATAATGAGTGAATCTCCAAGTGAGCATCAGGTACGTGTCCTTTGGACAGGCGAGAAATCTGGTAGAGTGATAGTGACAGGTAGAACAGATATCATGACAGGGATTCCTCCTGAATCAGATGGTACAATACAGAATTACACTCCTGAGGACCTGTTTGTTGCTGCTGGGGCTGTTTGCTTCATGAATTCATTCGTATATTTCACCAAGAAGATGCATATTGTGTTCAAATCATTTGAGGTTGAATCTGTTGGGTATCTGGAACTTGTAGGAAAATCCTTTGAAGTAACCCGAATTCATTCAAAGACCAAACTCATTATTGATTCAGAAGATTTGAAAAAGAAGTTCGAGAGAGCACTAGAACTTGGAGCGAAATATTGCTTCATTGCTAATAGTATGAAATGCCCAACCACTCATGAACATGAGATTGTTGTTGAGTAGGTTCATGTATCTAACCCAAATCCTTTTCCTGCATACGAACAGAGTCAGAGTTGGTGTTATTATGAGTGATGAGTCACACGAATATCATGTGAGAGTGGATTGGACTCATGACAGAGTCGGCAATATGCTTGTAGATGGTAAACCAGTCATTGAGGTGGCTTCACCACCAGAGTTCGATGGACCTGAGGGGATTATCTCCCCCGAAGATTTGTTCGTTGCAGCAGCGGCTTCTTGTTTTATGACTACATTTGTAACATTTACGAAGAAGCTAAGATTTGACTACAAGAGCTTCTCCTGTACTGCAAAAGGTACTTTGGAAAGAGTTGAGAAGGGATTCCAATTCACGAAGATACAGATTGATGCAACTGTTACTGTTGAATCAGATGATATGAAAAAGAAGGCAGAGAGAGCTCTCGAACTGGCAGGTAAGTACTGTCTTGTATCTAATAGTATGAAGTGCCCCACCGAACATGAAAACAAAGTTGTTGTTATGTAAAAAGAACGAGTGCAAGGAGCATTGTTTACTCCTTGGACTCCTCTGGGGGTCGAATATAGATTATATCTTCGGACTCTGGAAGAGT
This sequence comes from Candidatus Thorarchaeota archaeon, assembly GCA_030638785.1. GTDB lineage: Archaea > Asgardarchaeota > Thorarchaeia > Thorarchaeales > Thorarchaeaceae > MP5-2226. The sequence continues at coordinate 260 of DAOWDY010000072.1, read as the reverse complement.
GACTTCTGTAAATCCATCATCCTTTGGTACTCCAAACTGAATCTTTCCAATTCCATGCATTGCTTGAAGGTCTTTTACCCAAGGTTTCAGCTCCTTTGCAATGTAAGCCTCAGGTAGGCCAGCACGTAGTGAGATATCATTCTCTCTCTTGAACTTCCAGAACCCACTATTGGTCTTTGTTAAAAGATCCGTGTGGTCAGTCAGTTTTGAGCTCCACCCTTTGTTTGGCATTGGATATTGTTCCGTATGAATGCCCTCCT
>DAOWDY010000145.1 GCA_030638785.1 Candidatus Thorarchaeota archaeon | reverse complement strand
AATCAAATTTTTAGCTATAACGATTGATGAATTGGTACTTGTTCCTCTAGCGATTGTGTTGATCTATTTCTTCCTACCAATATTCTTTGTGACAAGTATCATCCTCGGTGTTGTAGGCTCTGTAATTTTCGTAGCTATCAAATACTACTGGATTTATCCAAGTCTATCTGATGAATCGTATGCCCTCTATGATTTGAAGGGTGTCTATGGCACTGTTATGCAACCCGTGTCCTCCCAATCCGGTAAAATCAAGGTTGGTCAAGAAATTTGGGATGCTCGATATAACTACGGCGAACTAGAAAAAGGTACAAAGGTACAGATTATATCCCGAGAGAGCATGATGGTGACAGTTGAACCCTCTGACTGAGAGGTTAGACCTCTTCATTTGCCTCTGATATCAGAAAGTGGTACACCAGCTCTATAACATTCTGCACGTCTATCGGATCGATTGACTCGAAGCTACTATGGGAATACCTGCAAGGAACGCCCACCACAGCAACAAGCTGACCTTGGGATGCAATGGGAAATCCGTCAGTTGCATAGTTGTGATAGACCGCTCTCTGAAAAGCGATTTTCCTGTCTTCGGCAATGGCTATGATCTTCTTGTTGAGTTTGTGAGAATAGACAATCTGATTATCTTTTATCACTATGACAGGTCCCTTTCCAAGCCCCACAGAAGCCTCGCCATGAGTGCCAGGATAGTCATCGGCCAAACCAATCTCAAGGATGATGACTCCATCTACATCGAGGTCTCGAGCCACTGCTGAGGCACCCTTAGCACCTATCTCTTCCATAACTGTTGACACAAATGTGACAGTAGGTCTTTGCTCCTTCGGGGTCATTGATAGACGCTCAGCGAGTACAATCATTTCAGCAAGACCCACTCTATCATCAAATGATTTTCCCATGAGATGCTTTCCAACCCTCTCTACTGGAGCCGCGTATATGACAGGGGTTCCAATGTGGATTCCAATCTCCTCAACCTCTGCAGATGATTCTACACCTATGTCTATGAAAACATCCTCCCATTTAGGAAGTGTATTCTTTCCCTTCGCACCCGCAATATGTGCCGTCTTTACACAGAAGCAGCCCGGAATCAACCCATCATCCGTCATCAATAAGACCCATTGTCCGGGTAGTAATCTGAGATCTGGCATGTATCCCTGGGTACTCCACTTTGCTTGGAGAAAACCAGAATCATCGATGTTACTGATAAAGAAACCAACCTCATCAGCATGTGCGACAAGAGCATAGTGATTGGATGTGCCTTCAATAGCTGCAACAATATTTCCAATCTTATCTGTTCGAATCTCCTCACAGTACTTCTTGAGATGTTCTCGAACATAGTCTTGTACCATTTCTTCTCTACCAACTGGACCTGGTGTAGCACTCAACTCATTCAGTAGCTCAAATACTCGCTCTGGCAAGGTTAACCCTCCCATTTCTCATTACAATAGTTCTTGATAAGAACTCTTGTACATGTTGCCATCTAGGTGCTACGCCTTCGTATGAAATACACAAGTACAGTGATGCCAACAAGCACTGTGATTGTAAGTACTAGTAATAAAGTCGCATCAAACATTGGTTCTGTTGGTTGTTCTTCCGGACCTATTCCATGGGAATAGTAGATGTCCATCTCATCATTCCTACCGTCTGACCACACTACATGAGGAATGTTTTCTTGATCGAGTCTTATTGTAAAGTAATCCCCTGGACGTGTAAAATCATTAGAAGTAGTTTCGTCAGCAATTGGTATAGGGCTACTGAACACTGGGAAATCACCCTCATCTCCTGTCATATTAGCGACAACATAGAATGGTCGATATTCCTCAAAGACCTCACTGTAGTATACAATGTGTATAAGGCTATTTGAATCGATGTCCATATCTGGTTGCCACTGGTCACCAATAAGTTGATCATTTACACGATATCTATGTGTCCATGTTTCTCCATCATCAAGTGAAATACGCATGTAGACATCAAAGGAGTGTGCTTCTGACTCATATCTATCAGCCCAAAGTAGATACATCCTACCATATTCATCAAATCGGATTACCGGCAATGTACTCTTCCCGGGTCTTCCATCTACGACCTCAAAGTAGGAGTAATTTCCTTCAAGATTGATCAATCGAGGAGTGTCAAAAGTTTCACCACGGTCGGTACTCTTGGCAAGATAGAGATTGCCTTCATAATTCTCATCTATCCAGGTCCATGCTGCAAAGAGATGACCCTCAGAATTAAGGGTAAGATAGGGACCCACATGACCGGGATCTGGCCAACCAATAATTCCAACCTCTTCGAATGTTGCCCCACCATTAGTTGAGCGGGAAAGCCTGAGAGTTACATTTCCATCTTCACTGGAAACATCAGCATCATCGTACGCTAGATATATCGTTCCATCTTGTGCAATCACCATCGTTTCTTTATCAGCAAAATACTCGTTGTAAGATGCTTTGACAGGATTCCATGACCCGCCATAATTTTGACTTCGGGCAACAGTCATTTGGGTGAAATCAGTTCCGAGAGCAAATTCGAGATATGCATAGTATATACTATCACCATGCCACACAAGCCAGGGGTCTGATTGTCTCGTTGACATTCCATTATACATATCCATATTGTAAGGATCTGTCCAAGTAGTCCCACCATCCACAGATCTTACTACACTAACTCTTGCTCCACCTCCATCGTGTGTCTCAGAGTTTTTCCATCCTGCGAAGATGGTGCCATTGTCTGAGATTGCTATAGTAGGCTCGACATGATGTGCATAAGGTAAATCTCGGGTAGAAAGTAGAATATTGTCAGAGAATGCGATTATATCCTGGTCATTTACTTGAGCTTCAATATATTGAGTTCCATTCACTAATTTGGGTGCAACTGTTGAAACCAATATTACAATGAATAACCCAGAAAGCAATTGCAGTTTTTCCATCGCCGACACTCCTCTGAAATCTTAGTTTTGATACTAACTATCAAAGGGTATTGCCTTTCTTATCTAGGCAATCAGGTCTATAGCGAGATAGTGAAGACCTCTGTTTCTGCAGTGTTTTTTACTGGCGAGTTGTCAAAAGCAGTTGCATAGAACCGCATTGTATCTCCATCTGCAATTGGTCCAAAGTGAGCAACCCACCTACCTCCAGCAAGACACAAGCACGTAAAGAAATTCATGTCTACCTGCTGCCAATCTTCGCCATTCATGGAATAGCTCAATTTTGCGTCTGATACTCCTGAAGAATCTATTGCATAAATGACCACACTAATCGTATCACCAGCTACAGGTCCTACTGGAAGGATATCTACCTCATAGATATACGGTCCTTCCACATCATCAAAGACTGCTATCACTATGATTCCTGAGAGGAGAATCACGAATAATGTACCGATGACTATCAGTTTGGTCTGGGCTTTCAAAGGATCTGTCCATCCAAATTAGTTAGTTTGAAATGTCGAAGATTTTTGACGGTCTATTTAATCTTCCTTCAAAACATGAATCGACTTTTCACAATATGGTGCTTGAACCAATATACTTTACGTTCTGTAATTATTCTCTTGACTGAAGTGAAAGATTCCAAGCACCCAGAACAGGCTCAGAGACCGATCTTCTTCATTGGTCCATACAACAACTTCCAAGATGCCTTCTGGTACGCAAGGCCAATAGTCATTGCAGAGCAGCCTGACAGCTGCCCAATAATGCTTGACAACCTTGGCGTTCCGCTCTACTGCAAATAGTGAAGTAAGGGCTTTATTCCCTTCTTCCTCTTTCTTTTTTCCAATTCTCACATATTACCCAGAGAATACTCCACAATTACCTGAGCATATATTGTACAATCCCTATGATCAGACATGGCTCTAGAAGATTCCCTATTCGGTCTATTCATCGGTCTGACAATCGCATTCATAGTCTATATGGCAATGAAGGCCAACCTACGACATCGAATATCAAAAGTAGAGGCAGAATTTAGGGTAGCGTGGGAAGAACAGAAAGCTGGTATCAGGAAAGATGCCACAGATAGGAGTCGAGTGGTCATCAAGGGCAAGTTAGCTGAACACATGATTCCCATGATTCCTGAGGCATTTCGTTATGATCCATCAGATGCTAGATTCATAGGGGCTCCCATTGACTATATCATCTTTGATGGTTACACTAGAGTCAAAGACGGCAATTCGGATGAGCCAATTATTGTTGTCCTTGCAGATATCAAGACTGGCAACGCACGGTTGAACAAGACAGAGAGAAAGATCAAAGAGGCTGTTGAGGCTGGAAGAGTCCGCTGGGAAACTATTCGGTTAGATTTCTAGCGCAATATCTTCGATGCTACAACTTGAATGCGAGAAAATCTAGTGCTTTTTATGTAGAACTTGTAGCGCCAAAACAGAACAGAAGGGGATTATGAATGGACACACCAAAGCACAAGTTCGACGAGCCTATAGAGGGTCTCACTTACAGACAGTTTCTTACCGAAGTCTACCGAGGCCGAATTACCCTGATTAGAGAATTAGAAGGAATTCTGGGTAAGAAACGCACACACGATATCATTGAACGTTATTCTACCCAGCAATCTATCGAGGGATGCAAGTCCCTAGTTGAGAGTCAGGAACAATCCTTGGATTCCCTAGAGGACGTGGTTGCTCTCTTCAAGCAGCTGAAGGAAGCTCCTTTTGCGCAGAAAACACAGACAGATGTGTACCTAGAATCCGAACCTGGAAAATTCCAATTCTGTACCGAGGAGTGTCTGTATGCTGATGTATTTTAAAGTCTAGATGCGGGTGACCTTGGAGAATTGATTTTGTGCAATGGTGATTTTCCAACTGCAGAAATATTCAATCCACACATCAGGTTAGAACGTCACAAGACCCTGATGGCTGGCGATGACTACTGTGACTTTACCTATCACTGGGAAGATTAGCTAACCTACTCGCAGAAGCAATCATGCATCACAGCGCTGACAAGAGCATCACGTATACTACCCTCATCAGGAAGACCCATGATCATCTCATCGCAGATTTCGATGGTAGGAAGACCAACGATTCCAGCCTCTCGTGCTAAATACTCGTCTTCTCCGATATTAATCTCAAAAACAGTGTTCTCTGATAGCCCAAATTGTTCAAGAGCCTCTTTGAGAACTGCACTAGCAGGCTTACAAAACATACAGTGCTCTCCCTTGTAAAAGACCACACAACCCTGCTTTCCGCAGGGCACTCCAGTTCTAGAAGATGATGTTGATGGGACATCTGCTTTCAATTTTACTGTCTCCCTGCGCTTACAGCTTCACGTGTCGCTTTGTATTGATACATGGTCAAGTATCTAATTCATTCAGACTGACCTGCATCAGAATTACGGCGTGCCTCTGCATGCTAATCTTGTTTCAGGTCCTTAAAGAGCTAATTCGGGTAGATTATTCAACAAGTTTCTTGCTGATTTCTTTCCCAAAATCCCATGCAACCTTGACTTCATTCTCGGCAAGTGGTCCCTTTCTTCCTTCTACCTTTGCAGAGAATCCATTGCCTAAGAATTCAATTCCTGGAAACTTCTCATTGACTATGGTTCTCAATTTTGTTAGTGCAACGCCCTTGTTGCCTCCAGTATAGGTGTCAAAAATCCCTCCAATCTTTCCCTTAACATGCACAATCGATGCTCGTTCGAGGAACTTGATCATATTGAGAGCTGGTTCTTGATTATGATTGGGGCATCCAAAGAGGATGGCGTCGTAATCACAAATCTCATCGGTGTGGATCTCACCAGTCTTGACTACTCTACATTCAACTCCCTCTAATTGTTGAATGCCTTCTGCGATAGCCTCAGCCACCTTCTTTGTATTGCCATATACACTTTCGTAGACGATTATTGCACGTTTCATCGGTTCTTCCATCTAGCATTCTTTCTCCCTCTTATGTGCGTTTTGAACTCTGAAGAATAGGACACAAGGGGGTTTCTCTACCTTGATGCTTCTTCTTCTTTCAACCATCTAGTAACCATACTGTATAACAAATCGACTTGTTCGTAGGTGAGTTTTGGAAGTTTTGATGTGATCCAGTTACGTTTCATCTTTGCATCCACAAAATTCTCTTTGAATAATTTCTTCTCAGTCTTCATTGATGCGACTCCCATCTTTAGGTCTGAACAAAAGCGAACTTGTACTTATCGGATTCAGTGGGAGCAAGATTACGTTTCAAATGAAACTTTAATCAATTCCTTAGCCTCATCATTTGTTAAATCAAAGGGACAATACGCCACTAAGAATTATCAATCAATGTAGTAGTCTAATCCGTACGAGGAGCGATATTATACGTAGAAAATCTTCAATCATGAAATCAACGATGTGACGATTATGCAGGAAACCAGTGACGAGGTACGAGAACTCTATGACCGTGGAGAGAAATTCTTTCGGTTCCATGAGTTTGATGCTGCACTTGAAGCACTTAGCACTGCGATAAAGAAGGATGATGCCTTCTCACCTGCGTGGAACCTTCTAGGGATTGTCAATCGCGACTCCGGTAAGATAGATGATGCCCGTAGATGCTTCAGAGAGGCGATGTCCCGAAACCCCGAGTGGTTAGAACCCATGAAGAATTTGGGCATTCTAGAGTTCTCTGAGGATAATCGCAAAGAGGCAGCTAAGCATCTGAAGAAATACTTCAAGATGGACGGTTCTGATTCTGAGGTTCTATTGACCCTCTCTAGGACCGCATTCGAAATTGGCGACTGTAATACTGTCCTTTCCGTTACATCAAAAATCATCGATATAGACGATGATATCTATCAGGCCTGGGCGATGAGAGGGATTTGCCAGGCAAAGGCAGAGCGGTTCAATGCCGCCTGTACCAGTCTGAATGTTGCAATCGACCTCAATCCGGGTGCAATCGGTTCGCTGAACACCGTTGGAGAAGTATGCTTCGATTCGAAAAACTATGAACGAGCTATCGAGTTCTATGAGATGAGTTTGAAGGCGAATCAAAATCAACCCATTCCTCTCTTTCGGATAGGAGCCTCACTATGGTTTCTTGAAAAATGGGCTGAGGCAATTACCTTCTTTGAAAGATATGTTGCTCTTGCTCCAGAGGATCCCAAAGGTTGGAATAATCTAGGAGTCGTACTCAGGGAAAAGGGTGAAGTAAAGAGAGCCATAGAATGCTACAATAAAGCATTGAAGCTCGACCCCACACTCGAGATAGTGAAAACGAACATCAAGACCGCAAAGGATATGCAACTCTTGATATAATCACAGACCACCTATTTTCTAGCAGTGACCCCAAGAGTTTCTTCTCTTTTAGTGACGTCCTGAAATCCAGCTTCCCTCAATCTTTTCAATACCCCCTTCGGAATGTCCTTCTTCTTGTATCTCGACCCTGGGTTTCCGACATAATGGTAGAGAATACCCTTCTGTTTCAGAACCCGATATATCTCCTGATAGAAATCTAGTGCGTATAACTCGGATCCCATAGAGAACCGGGGAGGGTCGTGAAGCACCGCATTGAATTGATTGCGATTGAGTTTCTTAATCTCTGATATTGCATCTCCATTGATGAGCTGCACTCTGTTGTCACTGAAGAGTTTGCGCGACCAAGGATTGATTTGAGCCAGTTTGATCACATTCTCGTCCTTCTCAATGGTTGTGATACTCTGGATATCTTTTCCTAAGCAAGCGATAGTTGAGTAGCCCAACCCTGTACAAATCTCCAACATCTTGAAACCCTTTCTTGCACATAGATTGGCTTTCATCTTTGCATCTTGCCAAGGATGGACATCCTTGATTCTATGCATGAGAACACCATCGATCATCAATGCAGGAACCGTGCTTCCTTCAGAACGAAAGAGTCTGTAGTAATGATCTGTAGATACTGCTGCTTGATAGAATTCTCCTCCATCAATGAAATACACCGAATCCCGATTTTCGGAAACCTTCGTTAGGGATTCAATGTCCCATGACTGTTCTTTCAGACTGACAGAAGTTGTTGATAGCCCGAGGTCAAGGGACACCTCTACGAAGTCTGACCTGGTTTCTATTGCGCGAAGTAGGACATCTGCCGTATATGCATCAAGGAATATCTTTTGCTCAGTCAAGCAATCTCCTTCTATTGTTTCCTCAATTACTGCTATTGAATAAATGCTTCCTCTCAAACATTGTTGTTATATGTTGGAAATAGTTTCAGCACATTAGGTGAATCTGGTTGGATAGAGCCAAGTATCACAAGATAATGTACACAGTTGCAGCGATATGGAACTGGGTTCTTGCAGTTGTATTTCTGATTATGCCGAGAATTGACATGGATTATTTCTACATCGCAGGTGATACCATTCCACCCAGTCTACTGTGGTTTGACTTGTTTATGGGTCTGGTTTTTGCATTTGGAATTGGATTCTACTTTGTAAGTTTGAATATTGAGAAGAATCATGGATTCATCAAAGTCGCATGTTTTGAGAAGATATGGGTTTTCATTGTCCCTCTGTACTACTTCTTAATATCTCAGGCAACAATCTTAGTAATCGTTGTTGCGTTTGTAGATCTTATCTTTGGTTTACTCTTCATAGAAGATCTAAGGGCAATCACACGAAAATAAGCAAGAAGATTTTATCATTTTATGAGCTTCAGATACTCATCCACTGGAATGTCCCACGCATCTGATTCTTTATCGAATAGGTCAAAGACCCTTTCATACTTAGTATCAATTCTGTCTGGTAGATGAAACTGAAAGAAGTATGATTTCAGGTGAGGGCGGATAAGTTTGAAACCTTCCAAGAACTGCTTCAACCCTGAAGTCGAGAGTCCGAATCGAATACAGTAGGTTGTTTTGGACTCCATTAACACTACACCTGGAAAGGGAAGATCATGAATACTCTTGAGAATGCCGCCTGTATTCTTGTTGATGTCTATGAAACACGAGAACCAAAGGAGATCACCTGCAAATCCATAGGCTCGGGCATATCCTTTGATTACTTTCTTGTCTCGTAGTTTCTGAATCCTTTCCCGAACTTGTTGAGCGGGGATGCCAGTGATACTTGCCAGACTTGCTGTCGACGAATTTGGATCGTTCTTCAAGACGCGAAGAATCATCACATCTCTATAGTCATGCTGGAGAACCTCGTGTTGGTCAGTCAGATTGAATGGGGACTTTGTGGATGATGATAGATTCTTTTGGATTCCATCCTTCCACGCTTTCCAGTCACATGACCATTCACCATCTGAATTGTACTGCGTGAAGTCAATCTTCTTAGAGTCATTATCTACAATGTCAAAGAATGAGAATTCATTGATATACCCCTTCTTTTGCAGACCCTCTGCAATCTTAATTACCATCTCAGGTTGGGTAAGGTCGAAGGCTGTATGAATCAGGTATCCATCATATCGTCCATGTGTAGGAACATACCAGTAGAATATTGGAATCTGTTTTATCAAATCTTCAAGATCATCACTTTTACCAGGTATTTCCTGTAAAACCAGTATTCCTTCCCCGAGTCCGATCTTTCTCTCATCTGTCTGCAGAAATGATGGTAGAAGCACACCTCTTTCCATAAGTGTAGAGAGTCTGTATCGAATTGTTCTTGCAGGAATCCGATATTCTTTTTTCTTTGATTCCTCCACATTATCAAGAATGTAATCGCTAATCTGTTGAGCTGAGGCATTGCCACCAAGTCGGTCCATTGCAGTGAGAATCTTGAGGTCTTTCTCGTCTAACGACCATCTCTTACTCAGGGGATCACATCCATGTACCTGTGCAGACAGTTGTCCTACATAATTCTTAGCTCTACAATCCAAATGCATAGCTGCAATCTAAACAAGAGAGAGATTGAGAGGTCGATTTTCATCGATTGCGCGGCAAAATACACTTAAATAACTTGCCGGAAACATACTGGCAAGATTTCGTATCATTTTTTGCCGTTATGAAATCATCTCGGGTGAACAATCATGGCTTTGAGTGGACTACCAATAAGTGCGTTGATTGTACTGGATAAACTGGCAACAAAGGGTCCTATGACGCCTAAGCAAATTCGGAGCGAAGTGACTCTATCTCCTAGATCGGTATCTGATGCGCTTCGAAGACTCACGGACAAGCAGATCTGCAAGCGGACACCCAATTTACTCGATATGCGACAGCCAATCTATAGCCCAGATACTGGTACGATTCGTGCGATGCACATCAACTTTGACCATATCCGTGCGATGACCGCGATATACAAGAAAGTAGTCTGACCTCACTCGTTAGCTACTTAACGTAAGTGACAATGAAGAAGAGTGCCTGTTGAACAGGTGGCTTCATGGAGTCACTGATATGACGAACATAAGATTTCTTTCGAAAGAGGATAGAACTGCCATTCATTCTGCATCACTAGATATTCTAGAGAATACTGGTGTATTAGTGAAGAATGATGCCGCTCAACGTGTCCTCAAAGAAGCCGGATGCACCATCGAATCGAATTTGGTAAGAATTCCCTCCTCCCTT
>DAOWDY010000024.1 GCA_030638785.1 Candidatus Thorarchaeota archaeon | reverse complement strand
TTTGTGGCTGTTGTAATTGAGGTTCTTCTTCTCATTGGGTCAATCCTTCCAGATACAATAGATAAGAAAGGCCTCGCTTTCATCACGTTAGCCACAATATTGTACATTGCCCTCTCGGTCCTACTAGGAGTCTTCTCAGAGATTGTCGTGATGGCTGCAGGCGGTCTTGCTATCTTTGCGGCTCTAAAAAGTGAGCCGAAATTTCCTCTGACAAAACGGGCTATTGGAACGGGAATTATAGTCGGAGTAATCATGACTTTTCTTGGCATCTATCTTGCACTCAAGCTTGGTGTCGTCTACTTTGTTGGCGCAGAGTTACTTGGTTTTCTTCTGTTGAGCATGAACGGGAAATATACACCTCAAGAGAACGCAATAGTTGTTGCGATTGCAAACAGTTCCTCGATGGTTTCGATAGGTGTCCTAATCACCTTTCCAGCTATTGCAATTTTCGCCCCTGCAGAAGTAGCGGCAAGCCTCATCACGTATGAATTCATTGCCTTCGTCACCGGAGTTAGTGCAATCTTTGGACTCCTTCTAATGGCTCCATTCAGAGATAGGTTTGAGAATGAGCCATGGCCTCAAGTAAAACCACAAGCTGAAACGATTAACTCGCTTGGTGCTGACACTGCTTCCAAGATAACGGTTGTTTCAGGACTTGCTATTTCTGCAGCTTGGGTTGGTAGCACAAGAGCTGCAGAAGCGATGAACGAGGGGCTCAGCTTATCGTCTTTTCCACATGCGGTTTCACCAGCGGTACCAGATTGGATTGGAGTAAGCAACTCACCTCTTATGGGAGCCATCGGCTTCTTTGTAGGTTGGAAAAGAGTCTTGATAATGGCGGTTGGAAGTCTTGCTTCTCTTCTGATCTGGATAGTGCTTGAAGGAGCTGTACCGATACCTTATGGAGAGCATCTAACACGACCTGAGATTCTATACCTTGCTATTGGTATGTTTGTCACTGTCATAGCTGGAGATTTGTTTGCAAGAAAAGAGGAAGCAAGTGAAGAAGAGATTAGAGAAACAACTCCAGAATCAGCTGAGGATGAATCTGAACCTATTGAGAAAGGACAGGCCTTCATACCTAGATTATTGAGAGTACGAGAAGAGCTGTTCTCCATCGATTTGATAAAAGAAGAAATTCGTGAAATGATTGCAGATCCAAGGGAGTATCTTGCATCAAGAAGAGGGCAGGTTCCACCTTGGGTGGCAGTTGTATCGATGTTACTTTTTACGTTCACAGGTGTCATCGTGTTCTCGGTCATTGCCCCATTTGAAAACCTACAGATACCATGGGTACTCTTTGTCTTTGGTGCACCAATAGCACTAATGTCGGCATACTTCACAGCTAGAGCAATAAGTGAAACTGGAATGTTGGCGGGGTATATCTCGGATATGGTTGCAATTCCAGCCATTTTATTGTTTCAAGTATCATTTGCTGCCATAACTACATTCATGTCAATGTTAGGTGCCCTTCAAGATGCTGCCATTGCACTCCTTGTTCACCTAAAGCTGGGATCATTAACTGGTGTACGCGGACGAGACATGATGAAGGGTGTCTTCGTGGGGGCTCTCTTGGGAACATTCGTAGGGTCTCTTATTACCTACGTTCTATACATCACCTACGGATTTGGAGGAACTGACTTCCCAGCACCTGCAGCACAGCTCTTTGGCTTTCTTGTTATAAGTCTAACAGGATTGAGTAACTTTCAGCTTCCAGGAATAGACCAGATTACAGGTGTGCATCCAGCTCTTGCATTTGTCTATCTTGTCATGTTCGGAATCATCGGGTTCCTAGCTGGACGTGAGCTGAGTAAGAGAGGTTTGAGTCCAATGAGTCTAGCAGTTGGCCTCCTAATTCCTCCAGCAACAACAGTGGCCATGTTATTTGGTGGATTCATCGACTATCACCTAAAGAGGACACACAATGATCCTTCAATTGAGGACCCAACCGATTCCCCCAGATATAAGAAAATGACCAAGTTGCTCAGTGGTATCATTGCCGGAGAAGCTATTGTCACTGTAATCTGGGTCTTGTACAACGCACTCATGTTTTTCGGCTGATATTTGCATCCACGTAGTCAGCCAGTCGCTGGAGAAATCTCGGAAACTCGTTTCTATGCATAGATGCCCCTGCAGCTGCAGGATGCCCTCCACCATGTGCATCATTGAGACCGGATAGAATATTGTTTAACGCTTTATTGAGGTCTACCTTAAGCCCTCTTCTTCGAATGCTCATATCTACGTCGTCCGCTGATGACTTTGCGCTGATTCCGACATTGGAATCTGTGAGGTACGCTGCAAATTTCGCAGATTTTCCACGGTATCCTCGAATTGGCATATCGAGAATGTATCCCACTCTTCCAAGCTTTCTGGCGTTAGTTTGTACATATTTGAAGACCTCATTTTCGATACGCGTTGCCTTCACAGCCAATTGTACAATATTGTTCATTGCACTGGGAGCCACTCCGAGAGCGAGCTCGCGAACTAAATCCTTTGACTCTCGTTGATAATCAATTTCCTGCAAAGATTGAACAAGAAGCCCTGCTTCAAGATAGAGAGTTCTCTTATCATAATCTTCGAAATGTAACTGGGCAAAGTTGGAGTTGTCACAGTAGTCCCCAATTGCACCATAAAGTGCTAAACGAAGAGCGTGCTCTGGTAGGTCGTTCTCAAATCTCCGATATACCAATTCTGCGGCCGATGGTCCAATCTCATGAACCAGGCTCACACGTGTTTCTAGCTCTCTCTTCTGTTTCCGACCAATTGGATGGTGATCGGTCCAATAGATTTCTGTTGATTCTGGGAACCTATCAAGGGCACTGAGGATATTGTCAAAGCGCTTCTTATTAACTGCAATATCACTCACGCTAACAATATCAGGTCGTTCCTTTGCAATCCTGTATAGGTCATTATGTATCTGTGAGGGTTTCGAGAAGTAATAAGTAGAGCCTGGAAATTTGAGAAGACTAATAGCACCAGAAGTGATGCCATCAACGTCGCCATGAGAGAGAACATAGTTCATCGGTTCACATCCCTAAGGACATTATGCTCTGTATGTCTCTTCAAGTGCTCGGTCCCATTCGTCTTCAACCTCGCCTAAATCCTTTCGTTTTCTTCTTGCTCGGTCTCGTGCCTGTCTGGCTTTCTTTGCCTCTTTGCGCTTCCTAGCTAGTTCCTTCTTACGTACCTTCTCTTTCTCCTTCTCTTCTCTAGTCAGCTTTGGCTTATCAGGAACTTCACGTGCAGTGATCCAACCAATCACCATAGCTATCAATACAAAGAGAAAGAGGATAGGAACCATGAAGAATACAACCAGTTCCGGTTGTTGTAATTCAACGCTATTCTCTACTCCAGGAGGTAGGTTGAACAGAGCGGTAAAGAATACTGGATTCATGAAGACAAAGGAAATTGTGAGTATTCCTACGAATCGAATTACAGACCCAATAATTGTTGATGATATTACATAGCCCTCAGAGGGTGCTGCAGCTCTTGCGGTCAGTTCATCTCTTGCGTTGGGGTCAGTGAGCAACAAATCATCTACAAAAATCTGAAGTCTTCGAACATCAGCTACCGCATCCAAACTCTCAATGACTTCACTTTCGCCGAATACTCGTCGTTCTATTGCTTCACGTAAGAACGAAAATGCTGTTGCCCCTGTGGTTCGACTCATGGCGGTTGTGCTTATCTTCTCACCACGATCTATTGTATCTTGTTTTCTGGTTGTATGACGCAGAGCCAACAGTTGTTTCTTCAGTGTGTTCTCACGTTCTTCTACGGGTTTTCCAACAGAGTTACTATAAATCATCTGGTAGCTTATCTCAAGATAGGCAAATGAAACTAGAGCCAATATTTGGACCGCATGACCAAGGAAGAATATAAAATCAGCAGGAAATCCATTCTGGAAATCGGGTACGGCTATCATTCTGTATGCAGCAACAATGAGGATGGATTGGATTGACAGAAAGGCACCGCCAACAAATTTGTGTTCCATTCTGAATAAGGATTGTAGGAAGAAAGCAATTCCAAGGGCGGCTCCTAAGAAGTAGATAAATGTGAAAGAGTATTCACTTATGATGAACCATATTGGCCCAAGGTTTGCGAAGAAAGTAGAGAATATCTGATTGACACTAGTAAAAGGTCCTGAAACTCCAAAGGGTTGCATGTACCACATTTTGAGCAGCTGCGTGTTGTATAAACCAACAAGAGTATCCCCTACAGCAAAGCCCGTAAAGGGAGCAACGAGTCCTGCCATAACTAATGAACCAATAAAGAATAGCACCATCGAAATCAATCTGAAGATGGTGACAATGAATATGTAAGGTGCATCCCAATCCCAATACCCAGACATCGTTTGGTATACAAGCAAACACATACCAATGAATGCAGCAGTTGAGAGGATGCGGAGTATCCATGTAACGGTTCTCAAAACCTGGCAACCCCCATCTGTTTTGCATTCTCGTATTGTTTAATAATAGTCGGTAGGAAGTCCTCTGGTCCAACATTCACTACATTGATTCCAAATCTCGCTAGTGCACGAGTAATCTTCTGTCTTCGTTCCCATAATTCCTCAGAAACAGCCTCAGAGAGAACTTTCTCAACAGGACCGAATTGTCCTACAGGAGCCTCAAACCATGGACCAAATGGACTAATTACCGTGGCCTTGTGTCCATTAGCAACTACTGATTTCATTGCATTAAGTAAAGGTGCAGGGGATTCTTCAAGATCGGTTAACCAGATAATGAATGATCTTTTCTTCGTCTGTCGAGTCACATAGGAAATCGCTGTTTCATAGTCACTCCACCCCTTTGGTTCAGCAATTGCTAGAGACTCTAAGACATTGAACATGTGATTTGGATTGGTTGAAGGTTGTACGTAGGCATGAACAACATCGCTGAAAACACATGTACCAACCAGGTCTTTTCTCTCAAGTCCCATATGAGTAAGAAGAACAGCAGCACGTATCGCGTACTCAAGCTTTGTATTCTCGGGGTAACCATTACCCATGGACCCACTTGTATCGACCATACATACTATTTGGATGTTCTTTTCCATCTCATATTGTCTAACGACCATATCACCGCGTTTTGCGCTGACCTTCCAGTCAATATTTCGAAATGAATCACCTGGAACGTATTCTCTGAACCCTGTGAAGTCCGTACCCATCCCAATGACTTTGGTTCTGTGGGCACCGAACATCAATCCCAGTTGCCTTTGTTTCCCGAGGGCTTCGAGTCTTCGCACATCTTTCCAGGTTGGATATACGAGAACTTCTGTTTCCTCTTTGAGGGTTCTTTTGTAATAGTGAAGACCGAGGCGATCACGCATGATTACTTCTGTTGGACCAAGATAGTATTTTCCACGCATTCGCACTTGCAGAATGTATGAAAAGGTGATACTTCCACCGGGCTCGATTCTAGATGCTATGAAATTGGCCCCAATTGCAAGCAGCCAGAGCTCCGGATACTGATCATGAACTTCAATGAAATCGAAATGCCTACGCGAGGTGTTACGAATAGTGACACGAACACGGAGGAAATCACCTGAGAAGACCTTGACCTTGTCTATTTGCCGGTCAACTTCAATACCAGAAATATTGGCAGTCATGGCAAAGAGAGGCAGTGTGACAACTAGACCTACACATAGATACACACCTATGAGGACTAGATAGAAGTTGTTGAAGGAAAAACCACTAGTTAGTAGCAGCACTCCTGAGAAGATAACAACAAAGCCTCTCTGGGTAATCATTCTTCTTTTTCTCCATTTATGATAGATTTTCTATCTCGGACAGTCCACTTCACCCATTATCTTACTGACTACACGTTCCACTGTCAGACCTTCTAACTCAGCCTCAGGCTTTAGTATCAGTCTGTGGTTCAGTGTTTGAACTACTAGTCGACGTACATCTTCAGGAACTACATAATCACGGTCAAGCATTGCGGCCCTACTCTTTGATGCGCTCATGAGTACCAGTGATGCTCTTGGGGAACCACCTAGGAGGATCTGGGGGTCATTCCGGGTCTTTACGATGATATCACGTATGTAGCTAATTAAATCCTCGTCAATAAACACAGTCCTGCAGGTTTCTTGCATCCGCAGCATCATGGTAGGATCTGCAAGAACCCTTAGATCACTTGCCTCTCCAACATGTTTCCTACGAACAACTTCAGCCTCTTCAGAGCTTGTCGGATAGTCCAAGATGAGCCTAAACATGAATCTGTCAAGCTGTGCTTCCGGTAATGGGTATGTACCTTCCTGCTCCACAGGATTCTGTGTAGCAATGATCAAGAAAGGCGCTGGAAGCTTTCTTGTAACACCTTCAATTGAAACCTGGCGCTCTTCCATCACTTCGAGTAGAGCACTCTGTGACTTTGGAGGGCATCGGTTAATCTCATCAGCCAGAACCAGGTTCGAGAAGACGGGTCCTTTCCGGTACCAGAACTCACCTGTTTTCTGATTGAACACATTGCTTCCCAATAGGTCAGCAGGGAGTGTGTCCACTGTGAGCTGTATCCTCTTGAATGCGCATCCAAGGACTGATGCAAAGGTACGAGCCATGTATGTCTTTGCAAGTCCCGGTACGCCCTCAAGCACCACATGGCCATTTGAGAGAAATGCCACGAGTGTGTCACGCATTACATCGAGTTTTCCTACGATGATGCGACCACATTCACGGAGTATCTCTGATGTAAGGTCATGAACCTCAGAAATGGTCATGGGTGGACCAAGGATCTCTTCGTTGGGGCCAGTTGCATCTGTTGTCATATTTTTTGTTCCACCTCATTTTGCTTCAATTAATTTGTCTTGTAGATTTCTCATCCAGAAGAAGAGCTTCATCATCTCGCTCTCTCTGATCTTCATATTTGGTTTTGAGGAGATTTCTTCAATTCGTGTTATAGTCTTGAAGAAGTTATCCTGTTTGATCTTAGTATCTTTATACTGAATCAGTTCCCATACTTTCTTCTTGTCATACTCGGTCCATTGATACTTCTTCTTCATGGACCGCCGTAATTTTCGATATATCATCTTGACTACTCGTGCATAGTTTCCTTCTGTCGTATAATACGTCATCCGTTCGCTAAAGTACGTTTGACCTCTTCGCATGAAGACCTCGGAAACACTCTTCATCTCTGGCTTCTTCATGTCAGGGAGGTATTTTCTGAGCCCAATGGCCGTCATTAGAGGATAGACGGGTGCCAAGAGGATATTGGTACTTGCCCAGAGCATTCGCCCCATGAAACTTCCGAAGAGGAATTCTCCGGACGCAAGAGGCATTGCAAGAAGCTGCTCACAGAAGATTATGGGTATGTCTGTATCTCCATCTGTTATCCAGTTAATCAGGTTCTGTCCCAAACGTCGATTTCCTGCAAATTGGTCCCACATCTCATTGATGAATATACTTGGGTCAGAAATGGCCACCAACCTGCCACCTCGTCCAAGCCCTTGACTGGGTATGTCTAGTGCTCCAATTATAGGGAGTCTTCCAGAATATTCGTAAGGATCAGGGGTTGGAGTTGTAGTTTCAGTATCATTTTCACTCCATGCTCGAGACGTTGTCCATGCTATACCTGTTGCACCTAGTGCACATGTAGGTGTTAACGCAGATGCGTTGTTAAGATGTAGCTCTGTAACACCAGCAGTGATAGGATGGCTTGGGTTGAAGTCACGAATTATTGGCAATCTTGGACTGACGTAGTAAGAGTCTATGTCCATCACAACTCCCTTAGTAAAAGAGAGGAATCCTGTCACGCCGAGAGCCGATAAGAAATCGCTGTAGCCTGTTTGGTTTAGCAAATACTGATTCAGCAGCAGGAATGAACTATTTGATGTACCAAAATCATCAGCTATAATCACTCCCCCGCCAGCCATAAGATGTTGGAATATGGTTAATGTGGCGTCTAACGTGAAATCCCTGACTGGACCCATGATGACAAGAACAGCACTTCCATTGAAACGAGTAATCACACTCATTGTAGACTCTATAGTCTGAGCAGTGTATCCATCTTGTTCAATCTGAATGCGAAAGTTGCTATTACCATTCCAATTGTCATTGTAGATGGAAAAGTCTGTATTGTCGTATAAATTGGGGGGAATGCCAAAGATTGTGACTCCAGCTAGAAAGCCAATTGGAATCCAGGCAAGTACAAAGATGCCGATTTGTAAGGCTTCTTTCCATCCCATTTATACTCTCTCCATCAATTCCCAATCTAAACTGTTTTGATGAGTGTTGCACCCTCAATTCGAGGATAGATGTCTGTGAAGACCCTGATTGCCAGTTCATATCGTTCTCGAGCAATATCGTGGCTCGAAAATCGTGCCTCTTCATAGGCTTGAACGAATTCCTCCACAGATTCTGCATCCAGAGGTATTATTTTCAGTACTCTCTCGATATATTCACGAGCAGTTTCTGAGGACATTCTTTCAGATCCTATTTTCATACCGCACATTTGCTCAAATGTACGAAATGCAAGTGTTATTGCTGCATCAAACTTGCCTGCATCTGCAAGCTTCTTGATGTTTCTCAGTTTGCCTGGAATGTCCATTGAGGTTACCGTTCTTCGCCCAGTGGACTGAAACATACCTTTGACAAAGTAAAGGTACAGCAGAACCACAATGACGGCACCTGTAAGTGCGACAATTGGCAATAATAACTGGAGAATATCTGTTTGCATAT
>DAOWDY010000245.1 GCA_030638785.1 Candidatus Thorarchaeota archaeon | reverse complement strand
AGGTGTTTACAGTGAATAACTATCCTCCTCCTATTCTTGAATTCTTCGAAGAAGAATCCAACCTGGAAACTCCTGCAACACACGAACTTCCATCCTACCTGAAAAATTATCTACAACGCTTTGGAGATGGCTCTTTTGTCATTTGCGAGGATTGCGATCGGGACCAACTGGGGACCGTTTCACCACCGATTCAAGAAGATGGGGTTCAAGAGATGGATATCACACACTAATTTTACCTCTCCTCCCACACAAATATCCCACGTGATATCCCTCTCAACATTTTACAAATACGAACTCCTGATATCTTACAAGGTATGTGAGAATCTTTTTAGCCGAACATCAATTAGTTTATGAGGTAAAATCAAACTCCTACAGAACCAATATTGATTAGGCAAACAACAAGCCTATAGGCTAGCCCCACAGTTCTTACATCTTAGACTCCCTCTGCTGTTAGTTGAGCCACAAGATGCACATCGTGTTGTAGCAAGTTTTCCTACCTTCGTGGAACGTTGAGTATTCTCGTTCCAGTCCTCGTCCATTTTCACTCGACCCTGTTGATGTCTGACTCCTGAGTATGTCTTCCTAGGTTCTTTTCTTACGCGGACTTTCCCGCATTTTGAGCACTTGTTACTCATTATTGAAATTCTTGCACCACAAGAACTACAGGTTATCTTTTTTCTTGTCATCTTCGTAATCCCCAGTCCATCTATATTTCATTCCTGTAATCTGATGTAAATCAGATCCATTGTATCTCATGCTCCGTCATTAGTGTCTTCAACCATTGGTGGCCAAATTCATATTCTATTGCGAAGTGTCCATCGTGATAATCTAGTATGACATCAGGAAGCTCAAGGATTCTCTCAATATCCTCCTTTCTGCTTTTCTCAATCTGGATTACAACACTCTCATCAATAACAAACGGGGTTTCACCTAGTGCTTTCTCAGTATACATCGGCATCTCGATGAGTGGTGTAATATCGAGATGTGTCATTGGATTGTTGGTCAGATCTATTCTACCAATCCTCTCGAGAGCTGTGAGGTTACTCAGATCAAAGGTGACGAAATTGCAATTCCTCAAAGAGATTTCATCCATTGCCTGCAGGCCTTCTAAGAAAGAGAAATCAATCTCCACTTGGAGTTTGGTGTTTATCGCTTCAGAGATATTCAGCAGTTTTAGAGGTATATTCTTTGGAAGTGTTATGCTGAAGGTCTGTGGTTCATCTATATTTTTTCCAAAATCTCCAATAAAGATGCTCTCAAGAACTTTGGTCCCGGATAAGGGTGAGAGGTCAAGTTCCTCTAAATCTAAGGTATAGAGTCCAATCGACTGCAGATTTGGACATGTATTGAGGTCCTCGAGTATCAACTTGTTTGCAGGGCAGGCCACAGTTATTACTTTGATCTCCTCATGCCCAGCTAGTGGAGTAAGATCTAGTTCATCAAGCGACTTCTTAGGCAAAACGTTCAGTTCGAATTCAAAGAGGTATTTCATATCTCCTAGACCTTTGAGATTGATCTCTTCAAGGAAGTTGCCCTCCAGAATCTTGAGTCTTTCAATGTCTGGTATGCTCATCAGCAATGTTGTATCGAAGGATTTGTCCTCTAGAACATCAAACTGAAGAAAGTTAGCTTTGGGAGCAGATGCAAGAATATCCTCTACGAGTTCTTGGTTCAATCTATCTGCAATAACAAGAGAAAATCGATCTTTGAATGCTTCTCTTCTTAATTGTCTCTTCGGTGTTAGTTCAACCATCAGAATCCTTCCGTACCCAAGATGATGACCTACTCTCACCTTCTAATAAATTGAGACGAATTCAAGAGCTCGCTAGAATAGGCAATGTTCTGGCTGGTGAAGATATTATCCGGTAGACCCTCGTTATTGTAGAGGCAGTTATTTGACGAATCTTTTCGGAATTGTAATTTTGAAAGTCGTCTTCTCAGTATCCAAAATGTCTATTGTCCATCCGTGAGCTTCAACTATTTTCCTCACTATTGCAAGCCCGTAACCTCTTCCGCTTCCGGTGGTGGTATACTCTTTTTCAAAGATCTTATCATGAATTTCATTTGGAATAGAAGTTCCATCATTTGAAAACGAAATTTCAATCAAGTCCGTAGTTTCTTTCACTTTTACTTCTATCTTCTCAGGCTTACCGTGTTCTATTGCATTGACAAGGAGATTCTCTATGATCTGCCCTATTTTTTCGGGGCTTCCTGATACAGTAGGTAAGCAATCTTGTGTGAATACAATATTATCTGGCACAATCGTGGATGCCCTGTCACTTAGGATAATATTGAGGTCTACTTGTTGTATCTTCTGAATAATTTGACCCGCATCAGCTAGAGTTGCCCACGATTTTACTAATCTGAATGTCTGCTTTGCTAAAGAATCAATTCTCTGAAGAACTTCCTCGTCATAATCCTGATTCAGCAGAGAAACTAATCCTCGGATATTTTGCATTTTATTCCCAAGGTCGTGAGACATTATATGGGCAAGTTCACCCAATTCTTCTTTCTGTATTTCTAGTTCCTTTCGACTTATCTCTCTATCAGTTATATCAATCCCTGAGGAGAGTGCAATTGCATCATCATTTGCTGCACCAGGAATAATCACATTTCGCCAGGCTATCATCCTCTCCTCCCCGCTTCTTGTGAAGATCGGATTTTCATTGACCTCGATTTCACTGACCCTACCCGAAAATGCCTTGGTATTTACTTCAAGTACATCTTCAAGGGATCTCCTTGGAATAAAGTTATCAAACCAGTTTTTCCCGACAATCTCGTCCATGTCATACCCAAGGATCTCACACCCCTTGCGATTTATCATTGTAACAATGCCCTCTTGATTGAGTGTCAGGATGATGGCCCCTACAATGTCAAGATATCTTGCAGCACGTTCGCTAACATATTGAGCCTCTTGAGCCAAACGTTTTCGTTCAGTTATGTCCTCAAATACGCCGGATGTAAATCTCTCTCCATCTTTTACGTAAGTTCTAGTAGACCAATCATGAATCCAGATCCATTCTCCATCCTTACGCAGTAACCTGTATTCAATGTTGGTGGGTATCCCTCTTTCAAAACCCTCTCTGAAAGCTTCTTGAACCATTTTCAAATCGTCAGGATGTGTCTTGCTAACCCATGCATTGGATCCGTCCCTGTAAATTTCTTCGGGTGTATAACCGAATATGTGTTCGATATTGGGACTAACATAGACTGTTTCCCCTTTTTCATTAGTTGTCCAAGCAACAACTGGTATATTCTCAACCAATGTAGCAAGGTTTTGTTGAGTCTGAAGGATGGCGTCTTCTCGTTTCTTTCTCTCAGTGATATCACTAATCAAACTTTGAACGCCTATTGGATTTTCCCCTTCTGATAAAAGAGTGTTAACGATGTGGAAATAGAATTCTGATCCATCAGTACGAATCCCTTTGACATCATATCCTTCTTCGCTCAACGTTTTGGTTTCAAACCCTCTCTTGAATATCATTAACATCTTTTCCTGTTCCGAGGGGTGAACATACTTCTGGAAATTTGTTCCAACAACTTTTTCGGGAGTAGACCTGACTATCTTGGCTGCTTGTTCACTACACATTGTGATTGTTCCGCTAGTATCAACTAGGACTAATCCGTCTGCAAGACGATTGTAGAGAAGACGATATCGTTCTTCACTCTCTTGGAGTTCTCTCTCTACTTTCTTGCTTTCAGATATATCCAGAACCGATACGATGACCTTTTCATAGGTGTTCCTATATTTTGAAGGCACACTCCATTTCATACGAAGATACTTTTCCTCTCCCGAAACAATCACCTTGGTTCCGGAACCAATGAAATGCGCCTTCCCTTCAGCTATAGCAACAAATTCCTCGATAAAACCATGTCTTGTTTCATCTGAAAGAAAACCCCCTATTCCTTTGTAAATTTCGTCCTTTGTATCCGTCTTGTGAAGATATAAAGTCGCTTTGTTTACATCTAGAATCTTTACAAGTTGTATACACTTTTGAAGTGCTTCAGGATTCTCGGTGAGGTAACTGCGTATATCCTGAACTCCTGACAATTTAATTTCTTCAAGGTAATTCTTAACTTCAGCGAAATCTTCTTCCCAGAGACTTATGGGTGACTCCTCGAAGAGTGTTTCATATCGGCTTTTGGTTTCTATCAAAGAGATCTCTGCCTCTCTTCGTTCCGTTATATCTTGTAGGTACACGAAAAGCATCTCACGGTCTTCAAAAACAAAGTGGCTAACTGTAGCATCAACAATTGGTGAGGTGCCATCTTTTCGCAAAAGGGTAAGGGTGATAGTATCTGATTCTTTCTCCTTGATATTGTCAAGAAATCTGAGCCAACGGTCCCCACCAAATTCTGGATAGAAGTTCTTCGTATTCAGCCCCATCATTTCTTTGGACGAGTAACCCAAGAATTCACAAGCAGCGTCATTAGTGAAAATAATGTTTGCATCGATGTCCAACCAAAGCATGGGGTTAGGTGCATTATCAATGCTATATTGAGTTAATAAAAGACCTTCAAGCATTCTCTTCTTCGCTGTGATGTCAACAAATGATGCAACCATCATATTAGGAGCAGTTTGGAAAGCATTCACTTCATATATACCACTAAGCCTGCCATGAGAGTATGCAATTTCCTGTGAATGCCACGGAGTTCCCTTGGATGCTACCTCTCGATATCGTTCTGGCACTTCAGTATCTTTCAATGGTGGAAATGCTTCTTCTAAGGTTAATCCTATTAATTCATTCAAATTCGTCCCCATGATAACGCTTGCTGCTGGATTTACATCTTTTAATACAAGGCGACCATCGGGTTTTAGCTGATAGATGAACATGCCCAAGGGGGAGGATTCAAAGATATTCCTGAATTCAGCTTCAATCTCCACCAAGGCTTCTTCTGTCCTTATTTTCTCGGATATGTCCTCAACGATTCCGATGATGGAAACAATGTTCTGGTTGTCATCTACAATGAATGATACATTCAAGTTGACCCATATTGTCTGGCCATTTTTTCGTAGATATCGTTTCACCATCTGATATCTATCTCTTTTTCCCTCTTGAACTTCTTCAAATAATGCTGCATCAATTTCTGCATCATCAGGATAAGTGAAATCCGCAATTGTCATCTGACGTAGTTCTTGGATTGTATATCCTAGCATCTTTTGATAGACATCATTAGCCTCAATAATGTGGTCATCAGCTCCAACAATTGTTATACCCACACTAGCATTTTCAAACATAGCTCTAAATCGTGCTTCACTCGCTTTGATCGCTTCTTCTGCAGTTCTTCTAAGAATGTAATTGCCAATCATTAATGCTAATGTGTCAAGTAGGTCTTGTTCTTCCTTAAGGAATGGTCCATCAACAATTTCTGGCCTTTCCTCAAGATAGGCGACTTCTATGCAGCCCCGAACTTCACCTGAAACTAGAATATCTGCTGATTGCGCCCACTGGGTTTCTTTGAAATTAGCTGTTTCATACTTCTTGCTTTGGTATGTTGTTCTGACACATGTGATTTCAGGATATTGCCAGGCCGGCTGAATAATATCACCAAGCTCCTGAAACAAATCTTCGATAAGAAGAGATGATTCTAGAAGTTGTGAGGTGCGGAATATTGCTGTTAATTCTTTAACGCGTTCTCCTAGTTGGTGTGTCTGATCCTCAAGCTCCTTTGCCGCTTTTTTCTTCTCGGTAATATCTTGTTTTACTCCAACATAGTGTGTTGTCTTTCCAGCGGGATCCTTAATTGGCGAGACCCATGCATCTTCTATGTAAATCTCTCCATTCTTCTTCAAGTTTATGAATTCACCATGCCACTCCTTCCCATTAGAAATGAAATTCCAGAGGGTTTCGTAAATATCTGGAGGAGTCTGCCCAGATTGTAAGATTGATGGATTTCTACCGATGACCTCTTCGGGAGTGTATTGAGTCATCTCAGTAAACTTAGGGTTTACATATTCAATCACGCCATCGGTGTTAGTTATAATAACAGCTGAAGGACTTAGTTCTACTGTTCTTGAGAGCTTGCGAAGAGTTTCTTGGCTCTCCTGCAATGCTGCTTCCGTTCTCCTTACTTCTACCCTTCTTACTAGATGATGTCCAATCTCGGTGAAACGTCCTTCAAGATCATCTCCCTTTTCTAGATAATAATCCGCGCCCAAGTTGAGTGCTTTTATTGCAATCTCCTCTCTACTGTGTCCAGTAAACACTATGAACGGTGTAGAAACATCCTCTTTTCGAAACCATTCCAGAATCTCTAATCCATTCATCTGATCCGGTCCAAGATTATAGTCGCAAATGACCGCATCATAGGATTCTTTTCCGAGCATTTTGATTGCATCTTGAGAATTGTCAATCGGTACAATCTCCAAATTCTCATAATAGTTCTTCAGAAACTTGTTAGCAAGAAATAGGAGATTCTCATCGTCGTCAATTATCAAGGCGCGGAGTTTCATTATAATTACCTTCTGCTATCTTTTGATATGTTAATCAGTTCACAATAATTCTGAAAGTGGTTTTGGGCGTATCGTCAAGTGAAATTTTCCATCCATGTACTTCGACAAGTTTCCTCACTATGTAAAGCCCAAGTCCCCGTCCTCCTGTTTTTGTTGAGAAACCCCTCAGAAAGATTTTTTCTCTGACATCATCTGAAATAGTAGTTCCATCATTGATTACAAGAATTGAAGTTCCCCAGAGTGAGTCCTCCCGTTTGAGCTCGATATGGGTAGCATTAGCATGTTCTAGAGCATTTGTGAAAAGATTCTGAAAAATCTGTCCGATGTGTTGAGCGCTTCCCATCACAGGAGGAAACTCATCTTGTGTAAATCTAACTTCTTGAGGGATAATATTAGCTGCAATTTCGCTCGCGATTTTATTAATGTCAACTTTTACTTTGTCCTCAATTACTAATCCTGCATCGGCAAGGTCTGCAGATGATTTAAGGAGATCAGAGGTTTTCTGGGCAATGTTATCGATTCTCTCTAAGACTTCAGTATCGTATTCTTTCTTCAGGATATCAATAAATGATCGGATAGTCTTCATTTTGTTACCAAGATCGTGAGACATAATATGCGCGAGTTCACCAAGCTCTTCCTTTTGCCTTCTAAGCAATATGTCAGCTAGTTTCCACTCTGTTACATCTTGGAATATACAATGGCTCTGTTTGAACTCACCATTCTCATCTTCTTTGACCTTGCCATTGAATCTAACTTGAATCCGAGAGTTGTCCTTTCTTACCATCTCGTAATCAATATCTACCCCAACACCTTTTTCCTGGAACTGTTCAAACCTCTCTTCAAAAAATGAAGCAGATGATAATGAAAGGAATTTTGTGAAGTGCTCTCCAATGACCTCATCCCGGGAATATCCAAGAGTATCCAACCACGCTGAATTCACATTTATTATGCGTCCTTCTATATTTAGGGATTGATACGCTAGTGGAGCGTCTTCATACAATTGTCGAAATTCTTCCTCACTTGATGCGAGGGCTCTCAGAGTTATTTTGTGTTCAGTGACATCTATTCCATATTCAATCATCTGTACAATTTTTCCTGATGGATCAATTACCGGATAACAATGAACTTCTATCTCTCTTTTTCTACCCTCTTTATCAACATGAAGATGCTCGGTAACTACAGGCAACCCTGTTTCTATGACTTCATGTAATGGACATGGATGGTCGATTCCACTGCAAGGTGTTTTACAATCATGAGTCATTTCGTAGCAAGTGTTTACACCTTCTTTCAAGTATGCCGTTGCGGCCTTATTCGCATGTTCGATTGTATAGTCCTCTGTATTAATCACATAGAGCGGATGGGGGAGAGAATCAACAACTTTCTCAAAGAACTCCTTTTGTTTCTCGATCTCTGTTTCAGCAATTTTCCTTCTTGTTACTTCTCGAACCACAGCCACTATGCTACTGCCATCCGCATGAAGGCTTATAGTAGACTCAAACCAATAAATTTCGCCTTTGATAGTTAAACTATAGTCAAATGTAATAGGATTATTTGAAACTCTCACTTGAGCGGCACTTTTCAAATAAAGATCCGCAATATCCGCTGGAAGGACAT
The DNA here is from genome assembly GCA_030638785.1 of Candidatus Thorarchaeota archaeon. Classification (GTDB taxonomy): domain Archaea; phylum Asgardarchaeota; class Thorarchaeia; order Thorarchaeales; family Thorarchaeaceae; genus MP5-2226. The sequence goes on along the minus strand of DAOWDY010000245.1, from coordinate 9,169 downwards.
CCGAAACATGCTTGCCGACAAGCTCATCAGAAGGTAGAGCGAGTAATCTTTCATTGGGTGCATACCATTCAGTATAGATGTTATCGCCATCGAAGAGAAAAATCATATCATTCATTGATTCGACAATAGTGCGATGTCTGCTTTCACTCTCCTCAAGTTCAGACAAAGTTTGACGTATATCGCTGACTTCTCGAGAAACACCAAATAGAACATCTTGGTCACTCCATCGACCAAGAGTTAGTCTTGTTTCAACATCTAATATTGTTCCATCTTTTGCCTGTAATGGGATGGGTAGGTGATTTGTTTTTCCCTCTATTATCTCTTGTAGGATTCTGGCTGCTTCTTCTTTTCTCTCTGGAGGATGAATTGAAAGTATGTGAGTACCAACAAGTTCATCGTGCTCATATCCTAATAAACGGTATCCAAATTGGTTCGTTTCAATGATTGTTCCATCCATCTGAATTATGAAAAGAAGGTCATCAATAGTACTAAAGAATGATAGCAGGTTTTCGCTACTATCAAGTATTGTCCGTTCTTTCTGTTTAGATTCAGTGATATCCTCTACCATCCCGATAATGAATTCCTTACTTTTATCTTCATCACGCGATATCGCAACACTGAGACGGCCCCAAACTGTATGACCATCTTTGTGAACAAATCTTTTTTCCATGGAATACAAATCTCTTAACTCTTCATCCAATTCAGAGGCTAGAGCACGTTCAATATCCCAATCATCGGGATGAGTAAATGATGGAACAGTCATTTGTCCAAGCTCTTCAGAGCTGTAACCTAGCATCTTAACCAGGGCCTGATTAGAACTGAGAATCCTTCCATCCATATCAGTTCGTGCAACTGCGATAGGTGCACGTTCGAATAGAAGTTTGAATTTTCTCTCTTCTTCTTCGCGTTCACTCTCTGCTTTCTTTCTCTCTGTGATATCTTCAGTCATCCCAACAACATAGGTAACGTCTTCCTCTTCATATCTGACACATGTCACAACAAGATTCACCCAAACAATTTTACCATCCTTTCTATAGTATCGCTTTTCCATCTGAAAGCTATCACGAATACCCTCAAGAACCTCTGAGAACTTTTCCGCGTCAATCTTAACATCATCCGGGTGAGTGAAATCTGCGGTTTTCATCTGTTTTAATTCGTTGCTACTATAACCAACTAATTTCTCAAATGCTGGGTTACAATGAATGATATTATCATTTACATCAACAACAGTCATTCCAATCCCTGCATTTTCAAAGACAGCTTGGAATCTTGCTTCACTTCTCTCAAGATCTTGTTTGGTTTTAACTTGGGACGTGATATCTATCCCTGCACTAAGAATCCCTCTGTTACGATTTCCAATAGTTGCAATAGGGACATCCGACCATTGAATCCAACGGAGAGATCCATCTGCGGCGATAATTGGACCAGCAGAGGTCTGCCTTGGTGCAACACTCCCATCAATTAATCCCTTCATGTAATCCGCAATTATCTTTTGATGTGTTTCAGGAATGAACTCTTCAATCCAGTTCTTATTGAGGATATCTTCCTCATCTCTTCCAAGAATCTTAGAACCCTGTTTGTTGATCATTGTGATTTTGAGGTCTGTATCTGTGAAAAGTATCAAAGAACCTGCCATATCCAAGTACATTTGAGCTCTGTCCTTTTCCGCCTGGAGCTCTTCTTTTACTTGTAACTTCTCTGAAATATCTTCAACCATTCCAACTGTGAATATTGGATTGCCCTTCTCATCTCTAATTATAGTAACAGTGAGGAATCCCCAAAATAATTCTCCATTCTTTCTTACATATTGCTTTTCAATTTGGTATTGGTTATTTCCTTCACTAATTATTCGCTCTAGATTCTCACTGTCCTGCTTCATGGAATCAGGGAGGGAAATCTCCTCCAAGGTCATGGAAGTAAGCTCTTCTTCAGAATAACCAAACATCTTCTGAAAGGCTGAATTGGTAGTGGTAATATTTTTCTCTAGGTCAATTAGTGCAATTCCAAGTCCCGCATTTTCAAAGATCCCGCGAAATCTTGATTCGCTATGTTTTATTTTTTCTTCAGCTTCAACCTGTTCTGTGATATCTATCTCAAATACCTGCAAGGCAGGTTTTCCATCAAACTGAGTAATTCTTTCAGATGCGTCCATCCAGCGCAGTGATCCATCTTTTCTGACTCGTCTGAATCTGTGATGTGTTGTAGATGAATCTCCTTTCTCCATCAAAATTCTATTTTGATTCAGCCTCTCAAGGTCCGCTTTGTATACAGTACCTATTACTTCATTCAGTGACAAAGTCAAAATCTCATCAACAGTGTATCCTAATATCTTAGCAAAAGCAGAATTAACGTAAACATAACGACCCTCCTGCAAAATTGCCATGCCTTGCAGCGACTCCCCCACTAACCTTCGATATTTCTCTTCAGACTCCTTGAGAGCCGCAGCTTTCATAAGCTGCTCAGTCATGTCCATCGCCACATGGACTATCCCAATTAATTCTCCATTCTCATCGTGGATGGGGGATGTAGTAACATCTAGCGGACAACCTAATCTCGGATCTATTACAGTATCTGTTACAGGTTGGATTGATGCTATGGTTCTACTATGTGGGCAACCTGCTGGAGGTTCAGTTGTCTGATGAATAACCTCATAGCATTTCTTGCCAAGAACATCTTTTTCTTCCATCCCTAGGAATTCAAGAAGTTCTTTGTTTGCCTTCAGGATTACGTTGTTTGTATCATGAACCGAAACAAAATCAGGAATAGCGTCAAAGGTATTTACCCATCTCTTGTCAGCTTCTATCAATTCGCGCTCGATTCTCTTTCGATCTGTGATATCGTGTCCAGTGAAAGTTACTGCACCTTCTAAATCACCTTTTACAACAGGGGTTGAACGGAGATCCACATCTATGATTATGCCATCTTTTCTAACAAACTTCGTTTCAATGGATCCAGTTCCTGACTCTCGAATATCCCTATATTTCTCAGAACCAACTTTATCGAATTCTTCTTGGCTCGGATATAACATCCTTGTATTTTTTCCTATTAGATCCTCGTTGGTGTAGCCAGTGATATCCAAAAGAGTTTGACTTACGAATTGGAAAACTCTGTTAACCACAACCCCAATTCCTACAGGAGCAACACGGAGAATACTATCTTTGCGGGCTTCACTTTCCCTTAATGCATCATCTGAACGTTTTCTTTCTGATATGTTAGTAACCGTTACCACAATACTTTCTGAATCTTCGTGAAGGTCAAGAGATGCCTCATACCATTTCTCTTGTTCATCGATTTTCATAGAGTACTCGAATTTTCTCCGCACACCGGTAGTCCTTACAGATTTTGAATGTTCCAGATATTGATTAGCGATTTCGGCTGGTAGTGCTTCTGCAACATGACGATGCATAAAATCATCTGGTTGCATCAGAAGATCACTTTTGAAAGGTGAATGGTATTGGGAAAAGCAATCGTTAGCATCAAGAACGAAGATTAGATCACTAATCGATTGAACTAAAGTACGATACTTCTGTTCACTTTCTATAAGAGCTTCCTCAGTTTTTCTGCTGCGTACGGTATTCTTAATGTGATGGGCGATTTCAGTGAAGAGACCTTCAAAGTCATCTCCCTTCTCAAGGTAATAATCTGCACCTAGATTCAATGCTTGAATGGCAATTTCTTCGCGGCTCCGACCTGTGAAGATGATAAATGGTATATCAAGACGCTGCCCTCTAATCCATTCCAATAACTCTAAACCATTCATCTCTTCAGGGCCTAAGTGAAAATCACAGATGATAGCGTCTATGTTTCCAGTTTCAACTTCTTGGAGTGCGTCTTGAGAGTTACTCACTGGTACGATAAGAATATCTGATTCGCCCGAAGATAAGTATCGATTGGCGAGGAATAATATGTCTTCGTCATCATCAATAACTAAGACCCTTACTTGCATTTCGTTGCCAAACTCCACATATTCGTGGGGGAGGATTACTAAAGTCAATTTAATAACAAATCTGAGATGAATATTACGAATGGAATTAACATGAAATAGTTCAAACATATCTAAATGATAAGAATATTTAAATACAATGAATAGATAATATGAATGAGATTAGAAGAGATCTCTCTAAATAGAAAAAGGTCTTGATTGATAATGATTGGACGCGACTCAATGGTTTACTTACGAATCACAAGGATATGCAAACGACACCTACATTGGGTCGGACTCTCTGAGGCCGCACGTGATGTTCTTGCTACTCTTCTAGTTGAACACTATTGGAGTGAAGAACCGATATCCTCCGAGGAATTGGCGTTGATCACTGGATATTCTCGTGGAAGTATAAGCGTAGCAATATCGCAACTAAGAACTCTAGGTTTTATTGAGAGTAGAATTGATACTAGTCATCAAGGAAGAGGTAGAAAGCCAACCTACTATGTGCTCACAGAAGGACTCTCTGGTCTGGTTATGTTTGGTGTTAGGAGATTGAGTCTTGAATTGGAAGGTATGCTTGGTGAAGTCGAGGCGCTAAAGGCAAGCGTCCAGGATGATGACGGTAGAATACGGGGAACTTTGAGCCGTCTAGAGGATGAGACTGCAGGTAATCTTGAGCGATTAAGGAAATACATTCGCCAGATCAGGGCAGCTCGTGTATTGTCAGAAACTTTTCCAACCGAATAGGTTTCAAGGACTCTCTGCGATTTTCTTATATTCGCAGTATTTGATAAAACGAAATGAAGACACTCGAACAACAAAAGGAGTCTTCCTAATTTGGTTCAGTACAAAGACATTCTTGATCGCATTCGAGATGCATTAAAAGAGAACCCTCGTGGTATGACAATAACGGAGATTTCGTCTGTTATCAACCTCAATCGGAATAGTACTGCGCGATATTTGGATGTGCTTCTTATCTCAGGGCAAGTAGAGTTGAAACAGACAGGATCAGCAAAGGTATACTTCTTGTCGCCTCGAGTGCCTGTCGAAGCAGTACTTGATTTATCAAATGATGGAATCTTAATGTTTGATTCTAATCGCAGGATTATTCGAGTTAATGAAACATTTGTGGCTCTATTTGGATTAGACAGTGATAAGACCATAGGGGCTGATTTCGGTAATTTTGAACTTCCTATTAAGAAGCACAACATGCTGCCATCTTTTATCGATAAGGCGATGAAAGGAAAACAACAAACCTTTGAAGATGAAATCAAAAAACAAGATGACTTGATTTATGTCAACATCAAACTCGTTCCAACAACCTTCGATGACGGAGATATCGGTGTTACAATGGTTGTTGAAGATATAACGGGAAGAAAACAGTCCGAAAAAGAGATACTACGTCAAAATGAGTTCCTGAACTTGGTAATGGAATCCGTTGCTCATCCATTTTATGTTGTTAACGCATCCAATTATACCATCGAGATGGCCAACAAGGCCGCTAGACTAGGATTTCTACCCAACGAATCGAAATGCTATGCCCTAACACATAACTCAAATCAACCATGTTCTGGGGATGTTCATCCATGCCCTCTACAAAAGGTCAAAGCAACTAGGATGCCTGTTGTGGTGGAGCATACACATCATACCGTAAGCGGCAAAACGAAACATCTTGAAATTCATGCTCATCCAATATTCGACGGCCAGGGAAATGTCATCCAAATGATCGAATACAATCTGGACGTGACTGAGCGAAAGGAGCTGGAAGAAGCATTACGCAATGAAACCTCTATGTACCGTTCAATCATTGATAGTTTTAATGAAGGGACATTGGTGACACACGATAACCTGATTTCTTTTGGGAGTACCAAGGTTTCTGACCTAATGGGATATGATGTAGAAGAGTTAAAGAAACTTAGAATGAAGGATATACTTGACTCCAAGTCCATGACGAAATTTAGGAAGCTAACTTCCAGTGCGATACAGATAGATCCTGCTTTCGTAGACGACGAACTCGATCTGATTTGTCGAGATGGGCAATCTATCCCTGTGTTAATATCTGTACGTTCACTTGGAGACACAAGTGAGAATGCGTTTTTCTGTAAAATCACCCTGAAGACATGAGGGTTATCCATATCTGGATGTCGTTTTAGAATCCACGTTTCTTTGCATTGCACCACTGCACCCCATGAAGCAATGCCACCATTTCTTTTTATTATATCTGAATAATATGAATGTTGGAGTATATATCCACAAACTCCTTTGAGGTGAAAAAGAAAAATGTCAGATTGTAAATATGCTGGAGCAACAAATTCTACTGGACAAATCTGGTGTGAGAAGAAAAACATCTACGTATCAGGAAAAGAAAGGCTCACATGCGCGGATTATGACAAGAAATAGTCCATATAGTACATTCTAGTTGACAGGGATTGATCTAACAGCTTTTGTCAAGTTGATCAGTCCCTGACCTCCCCGTTTTTCATTTTCCGTTCTTAATTTCTAATCTTGACTAGTTATTCCATTTATTGCGAATATTATATATAATTTAAATGTTTTAGATATTACAAAAAGATATATAAACAAATAAACTCAATCTCTTCTTAGGTCGTGAAGCCTATTCGAACAAGAGTTGGCAACCGGCCAGGAGAAAAAACAAATGGATTACAAAGGACTTCTAGATACGAGCAATGCCGTGATGGTAGCTGTTGCTGAATCCATGGTGAACATGGGTCTTGAAATCCCCCTTATTTGGACCCAGATGGCAAACGCATTCCAAGGGAACGCAAAACTACTCTTGGATAGTCTTGGTCTGAATATTGTAGGTAATGATGTGGTTTCTGTGACCAATTCATTTGCCTCTGAGATGTTAAAGGCGGGAGCCGTGCAACGCTGCAATATTGTTAGTGTTGACGAAACCAAGATAGTAGTAGATATCGGAGAATGCATCTATGCACCTGCAACTACCGTGATAAGGGGTGATGATATGACTATGATTCCCCCGTGTCCAATGATGGCAATTCTCTATGCTGCCCTAAACGAACTTACTGGGAAACACTGCACTGTTGAGAGTTGTCAATTCATGCCTGAATTGAATGCTAGCACATTCACTGTTTCTGTGGAGTGATTGTCATGGCAACTTCAGACTGTAAATATGCTGGCGCTACAGATCCTAACGGTCTGGTTTGGTGCGAAAAAAAGAATATCTACGTTTCAGCGAAGGAAAAGGATTCCTGCGAATTCTACGAAAAGTAATTGGAGACGAAAAAGAATGAGTGCGAAGATCAAGAAATTGGAAGAAATTCTGAAAAAGCTTGAAGCAGATAGTGAAGTTGATGGTTGCGCTCTTGTTAGTGACAGAGGCCAGTTGATGGTTGCTGCTCTACACAAGGGTGTTGACGAGAAAGCTGTATCTGCAATGGCTGCAGCTTTGGTTTCAATCGGTTCAAGGGTAGGTAAAGCTCTTGGGTCCGGGGAACCGAAGAACCTGGTGATTGAGGGTACAACCAAGACAATCATCGTACGCAATCTGTCAAAGGCAGCTCTCATAGCAACTGCACCATCAGATGCTAAGATCGGTCTCATAGATTTTGAGATGGAGAATGCTGTTGGAGACATAGCATCAATTCTGTAATCTAGTCTAATATTAGGCAGATTACAGATTTGAATTTTTGTTGAAGAATCAAGGAGTTTGAACGTGTTGGGGTTACGAAGACTAAAATCCTATGACTACAAAGTATATGTCACCGGTCCTTTCCAAGCTGGGAAGACTACACTCATCCATACCCTGGATCCAGATGCAATGTCTGTTGAACGGGATATGAAAGAGGAGTATAGAGGTGAGAAGAGTACTACCACTACAGGATTCGATCTAGGTCGAGTAATGTGGGTGAGAAAAGCTGTCGATCATATGGGACTTGTTGTACCCAAGAAAGAATACCTCAGAGAGCGAGAGGAATATTCCGGCTGGATTGTCAAGGAGATTGAACTACGGGGTGTTCCTGGTCAACTTCATTTCAAGTTTGTAAGAGATACAATGAGAATGAATACAGACGGTGTTCTGATGATTGTTGACTCGTCAGATTCAGGAATGATTGGCGATGCTTGTGCTATTCTTGCTGAAACGGTTTCTTCGTTTGGCGAGATACCTATCGTATCTATTGCCAATAAGCAAGATCGACATGATGCTGTACCTCCAGATCAAGTGGCGATATTGATTGGAGTAGATAAGACAACTGGTCTGTCAGCAAAGAACCGGGAAGCATGTAAAGATGCCTTGATCCTTCTTCTAAAAGATTTGGAGAAAGTAAGTGTACAGGAGACTGCTGAAAATGTTGAAGAAATTCAATCTCCCTTTCAGCATGTGTAAGAGGTGAAGATAATGGAAGTAGACAATAATGACATACCCCCGATAGATCAAATCAAGAAAGTTCTTGCTGGATTTGAAACACGAGTTCCTGTCTGGGGGCTCACGGTATTCACAGTTGACGGTTACATTTTAGCTCACAGGTTATTCTACGATGATATGCCTGAGAACATCGAAATGGCGGTTAGCAGTATGTCAGCAGGTTTGATAACGATCTCAGAAGATTTTATTCGACTCGTTGATAGTGCTAAGAGTTTCAGACAAGTAATGGTTGATGCTGAAGAGAATGGATTAATCAGTTTTTCAATTCTGCTGAAGCACATTGCAGAGAACGTCATGCTTGCATGCATTTTTCCAAGCAGTCTACAGTTGGGCTTGGTCACGTTTGAAATTCAGAACTTATGCCAAGAGATCGTGGATATCGTAGGTCTGTGGGATGTCAAGCTACACGAGGAAACAGTAACATAAGTGGAGTGATCAAGCTTGAAATTAGGAAAGATGGATCGACTTACCCTAGTAGTAGACAATCTCTTGAAGAATTCTGAAAATTCTATGAGAAGTTGTGTTGTAACAAATGAGCGAGGGCTAGTGGTGGCAGAAAGCAGTAATGATGGACTTTCGAGTGATGCTCTTGCAGCTATGATCTCACTGCTCTCAGATGCTGCAACTCGAGTTAATGACAACTTGGGTTTCGGTCACCCCAATATAGCATCTGTGAAGGGTATTGGTGTCACAGTAGCACTTCACGAGTTTATGGTTAACAATCGCTGGTTTCGAATTGGGGCTGTCTTGAGGGATGGCCAAAAAAGACGGAGCTGGTTCTTTCGACGAACTAATGAGAAGAAAGCTTGGGAAAACTTGGAGCAAGCTGCTGTCAAAGT
>DAOWDY010000091.1 GCA_030638785.1 Candidatus Thorarchaeota archaeon | reverse complement strand
AATCATAGGATTCGGGATGTTATTCTTGACATGAAGTTAAATGACTTTCAAAAGGAAGTTGCAGGTCGAAGTATTCAAGGAATATCATCACATATTGTAGCGGCACTAGCAACTTGCTTTCTTGTACTGGATAAATCTTCAGACACTAGTGTGTATGAATGGATTCAGAATGCTGAGAGAGCTGAACTCCTTCTTCGGTGGAAAGACCTGGACGAGCAACTAAGCAGAATGCTTCAGGAAATTCCTCAGGGCAAGATCATCGTATCGCACGTTTCGGAAGAGCCCTTCTCTATGAATCTTATGGATTTTGTTCTTCAGTATGTTCTCCATACTAATCATCATCGTGGCCAGCTAGGTCTCCTTCTACGTGAGCTTGGATACGATGTACCTGGTACAGATTATCTTCATTATTTTGCAGCTCAAAATTGAAACATTTGATTCCATGTGCCAAGAAAACACAACAAGTGTAATGATATAGTATAATCAATGGTTGGAGTGGATTGTAATCAATAACTGGTGGAGTGAAAGCGGTGCATGAGAAGAAATGTGCAGTGATTCTTATCTCAGCAATCATCTTGACTTCTCAAATTGTCAACTCTGCATTCATTCCATTCTCTTCTTCACTTGATGATAGTATTAATGAAATTGCAACAACTAGCTTTCTACAAGATGACACATACTATTGGATAATCGATGATGAAGTTATACTAGATCATGAGGAAATAATAGTTCTGCAATTCATTATCATTGAATCTACAGGTCGTCTGGTTGTAAACAGTACAAATCTCACTTTCGAGATGCCACCTGACAGGAGTGTGGGGATTCGGGTAATGAATGGAGGTCAACTTGTAATTCATAATTCGCAAGTGGATTCAGTAGACTATTCTTTCTGGAATATCTCAGCATTACCAGGTAGTTCAATTGATATCTACAATAGCTCTTTCCAAGATTCACATATCGGGTCAGTAGGACCCCAAGTATCTATTAACAATGCTAGCTGTAGCATCTTACACTCCACTTTCCGATCAGCATCTGATACATTGCTCCATCTTCTGAATCTTACCATATTGGACCTAAATGATTGTGATATTAGGGACTCATTTAGCTCCGGAATGATTGTTGAACATTGTAGTAATCTTATGATAGATGAAATGAGAATTCGTAATACTGAGGGATATGCCGTTGAGGTTCGAGAATGCAGAGATATAATCCTCAGTAATATTACAGCGATGTATAGTTTAGGGATCTTGATACAGGAGTCTGAGTATATTGAGTTGAAACATTCAGATATCCATGTCAGTAGCGAAAGTGGTGTATCGGTAAGTCGTTCTGATTTTGTCAATCTGTATAATCTAACTATAACCGAAACGAATCAAGCTGTAATTACTGTTCAGCGCTCTAGCGGAATCATTCTGAATGAAAGCAGGTGTGAAACTTCCCGTATGTCAGGAAATCAAATCTCTTCCTATATGGCTACACATTTGATAATTTGTAGAAACAACTTCTCTAGCTCTTCCGGGAATGGTGGTATGTCGCTGGGCGGTACCAGTCACTGTATCATAGCCCACAATCTCTTCTATACACAGATGTCCTTTAATTTTGGTCCTGACAGTGGCAACAATAGCTTTGATTTCGGAGGGTATGGAAATTATTGGAGCAATTATAGAGGAATGGACCAAAATGGGGATGGAATTGGTGATAGTCCTTTCAATCCTAACGAAAACGTTATTGACAACTACCCCTTAATGACACCTGATATACCAAATTGGGTTCTGATCCCAATTGTACTTATGGTGCGTCCATCGCAACAAAACGATGCAACACCAAATAGTGATACAACAGAACCGCTCCCGAGTGATACTCCATCAGTCAGTTTTTTCAATGAGATGACTCCATTTTGGGTCATTGTAATAGGGATAGAAATTGTAATTACATGTTTCATACTGAGAAGAAGAAAAATCTAGAGAACAGGTTACGCTTAGCTTATTTGCTTGTTTCACATAAATTCCAACTATGAAAGTTGGAATCCTCACCAGTGGCGGTGATAGCCCTGGGATGAACGCTGCTATTCGTGCTACTGTCAGAGTCGGAATCACCAAAGGGTATACTATGATTGGTATCATGGGGGGTCTCCAGGGACTTCTCGACAAACTGTTTGTAAAGATGCAAGCACGGTCTGTTGCAAATATCATTCATAGAGGTGGGACTCTACTTACTACAGGAAGGTCAAAAGAGTTCAGAACAACAGAAGGGCAAAAGAAAGCAGCTCGTATCCTTGAGGAGGAAGGCTTTGGAGCATTGGTTGCCATCGGTGGAAATGGTACAATGCAGGGAATGGATAAACTGCAGAAGTACTGGTCGGGACAGATAATTGGTCTACCTGGGACTATCGACAATGACGTTTATGGAACAGACTATAGTATCGGTTTTGATACAGCTGTAAATAATGCAATTGAAGCTGTAGATAAGATCAGAGATACTGCACAGGCTTTCGATAGATTCTTCCTAATCGAAGTAATGGGTCGACATTCTGGAGCCATCGCTCTAAATGTGGGTATCTCATGTGGAGCGGAGGCGATATTGGTTCCTGAAACTCCAACAGACTTACAGGCAATTGCTAAAGATATCATTGAAGGTCGAAAGAGGGGAAAGAGTTTCGCTTTCGTCATAGTCGCTGAAGGAGATGAGGAAGGCGATGCTATGGAGATTAGTCGCAAGATGTCGAAGTTGGTTGGTGAAGAATGCAGAGTATCAGTTCTCGGATACATACAGAGGGGTGGTAATCCAACAAGACAGGATCGTATCCTTGGAACAAAGCTTGGTGCATACGCTATTGATTGCTTGGCCCGTGGTGAAACAGGAGTATTGCTTGGTAGGATGAAAGGAGAACTTGCAATGACACCTTTTGCAGATACCACCAAACCGAAAAAACTTGATGAATACCTAATTAGTCTTGTTGATTCACTATCAATCTAAATTGAGATGATGCATATCTTCAAAGATACAGATCTGAACTCTAAGTTGGCGCAATCAGGGTGTGTTGATTGTAATCCTACTTGGCCTTCTTGTTTCCACGGCTCATGATTCTTGGTACATATCTAAACAACACTAAGACAACAACTAAGACAATGATTCCCACAGTGATTCCGGTTGATAATGATTCACTGAGGAATGTAACCTGTTGGGAAGCTACATACGATCCACCATCATCATCCCAGCCATAGAGAGTGATATTCGTGGGTCCGGAGGGGTAGTCACTGGTTATGAATTGCCAGCTGATTGTGTTTGATGCAACTGAATGAACTTCCACTCCATTGAAGAAAACAATCAAACCAACGATAACATCTGGTCCACTTCCGTGTAGAGTGAATGTTCCGTCAAGATTGGAACCTATTCCAGTTCCAAAATTACGAGCCAGCGAAAATGTTAGGGTATCTTGCGCCATGACTTGTGTCGGAGATATTGCTATCATCGCGATTGCGAAAAATGCGAGTCCCATTAAAGCGGTATTTCGGTTCATTTTAGATTCGTTTAGTGCAATTCTAAGTGGAGTATTAAACATATTGAAGAGGATACAGAATTAACTCAATGACACCGCACAGAACCACTTCCCAAGCACGTCAGAGGCTCCATGTGTAAAAACAGCTGCTCTTGGTGACGTGTGATTCGAAATAAACACATCATCAAAGAGAACAATTCCTGGAAGGTGAATCGTCAGCTGTTCAGATATTGCATCTGAGAATGTGATCAAGAAATGCGCTGGGATGTTTGCATCAAGTGGAACATCTTCAATGTAACAGAATGTAAAATTCGCACCTCGGAAATAAATCGAGTATGTTTGGTTCTCCCAGAGATTGTATGGCCCAGAAGTGTACCATAATTCATCGGATTCTGGAACTCTTCCTAGATCTATTATTATTGGTAGTATGAAAAATCCTACAACAACAATACAGAGAACTGCAACTGTGATACCCAAAGCGATTTGTTTTTGCACAAATCACACCTCACAATGGTGATGCGAAAGATATGATGATATTCTTTCGTATCAAAGCAGCGGCCCCCATACAGACTTGTGATGAAAATTAATGAGAACTCCGATAAATTGTACTGAGAAATAGAAATTCATTCAATGGTCGTTGGCGTTACGGTTACACCAGGACACTAGATTGGCTTCCTGAAGGATTTGCAGAAAATATACGTGAGGCTATGTTATGTTTGGAGCTATCAGATGAGGATGCTCACAGAAGAGCTCTTGGACTGAAGAAGATGTGGCCTCAATTTCTTGAGAAAGCAGAGAAAGACTTTGGATTGACCCGAGAAGAGGTAAGAAGAGTCTACATCGCGGCTGTTTACGGTTTGTAATGTGCCGAAGACTTTCGATTTTAACATTGTAATGATACACAAAAGGTTCTTAGAGGGTAAAAAGTACCGATTTCCCATGACCGGCGACGCTGAATATGAGGATATCATTAGGGTCATCGAAGGCGTTCCCAACCCTGAAACAGGATCAACTAGTAAACTCTGTGCCATCAGAATTTACAAGAAGGTTGACTCAACTCCCCGACCCATCATTGAGATTCCGGAGAAAGAAGAAAAGTTCTTTCCATATGATGTACTGAAATGCTTTGATAATGTGAAAGATGCTCACGATTATGCAGAGAAACACAATATCATCAGTGTAGAGTATTGACTGGTTGTATCTCTAGGTTTTCTTGGTCCCTATCATTTGAATCAGGATGATTTAGGTATCCAAATACAGAAGCGCGCACCTTCACTAGGATGACCATCAATTCTATCCCGGATTTCTATGAATCCACCATACTTCTCTACGATGAATTTACTTTGATGAAGAGCAATACCACCATACCTTCGATCCGGGTCCATTAGTTCCTCTTTCCTACTATTGGAAATTCCCGGTCCATTATCTCGAATACTCAGATTGTAGCCCTTTTGGTCTTCAGTAAAATGAATCCAGATTTTGGGAGAATAATTAGGATTGTGATCAACAGTATTATCGAGAATATTCATAATTAGAGTTTCTAAGAAGATGTCTGCTTGAATGAGAGCTTTATCTATTTGAATATCTGGAAAAATCTCTGCATGTGGATATTGTTCTTTTAGGTTCACAATTGAAGCGCTTACAACTTTCAGAAAGTCATATTGAGCGAGTGGTTCACTAATCATTTCCTCTAGTGATTTTACGCGAGTTATCAGAGATTGTATGGTTTCGATGGATTTCTCCTGTATACCTAATGCTTCTCGTGATTCTTCTTCTTCAACTCCAAGCAGCGCAATCTGAGAGGCTAACAACATTCCTTGAAGTTTGTTCCTAATGTCGTGGCCCATTATATCAAGATACAGTAGAGCCCTATCTTTCGTTGCTCGTAACTCATTTGCACTATTTTGTAAGGCCAACTCTGCTTCCTTTCTCTCTGAAATATCTCGAACGTATGAGAAGAATAACTCACGTCCCTCGAAGATCAGATAACTTACATTAACCTCTACAGGATGCAGATTTCCCTTCTTATCTTTGATGGAAATTTCAACAATATCAGAGCCTTTTTCCTTAATAGCGGCAAGCAATCTAGGTCCTCGTTCTGTGCTAAATTCTGGGTATATATCCCACACCGATAATTCTTCTATCTCCTTCTTTGAATATCCGAGATAGTTGTTTGCCGCCTCATTCGTGAATGCAAACTTTCCATCTTTATCAACCCAGAAGACTGGATCGGATGCATTATCGATGCTATACTGAACAAGCCTTAGAGTTTCTTCAGCTTCTCTTTGGATCGTTACATCTTTGACAATGGCCACAACTGCTGGATTCCCTTCATACTCAATTATTTCTCCTCTGATGTTTAAGATTGGTTGCCGTCCATCTTTATGGAGTCCTCTCACTTCATATTCATGTGGAACTTCTTTCCCAGCCATTCTTCTTTGAGCTATATCGATCACCGTATCCCTGTATTCAGGTGCTATTAGGTCTATGAAATTGATACCTTCAAGTTCTTTAACCGAGTATCCTAGGATATTTGCAGAGGCCTCATTGGTGAATATAATTTTTCCAGCCTGATGAATCGCTATTCCATCTATCATACTCTCAATTAGTGTACGATATTTTAGCTCACTTTCCTCAAGCGCAAGTTCAATCTTCTTTCGTTCTGTTATATCAGTAATTGCTACTACCGTTGCAGTAGTACCCTGATATTCTATTGTTTCAGCTCTAATTCGTAACGTCGGAAAAGATCCATCTTTCCTAATTGCTTGAAGATCATACTCATTGGGTACTTCTTCACCTGCTAGTCTCTTTCGGTAATAATCTGCGACAATGTCTTTGTCGTGCGGTGCAACGAAGCTTAAGAATGGCTTATCCACTAACTCTTCCAATGGATACCCCATAATGTTGCAGAGTGAGGTATTCGCAAAACTGATTCTCCCCTCCAGTAGAATTGCAACACCATCATCCATGTTTTCTACTAGTGTTCGATATTTCTCCTCACTATCACTGAGCGCAAGTTCAATTTCCTTTTTCTCTGTGATATCGGTAAACATTCCCGAGGAATAGGTTATTCCTTCCTCGTCGTGGAATCGCGTTGCAGTGTCGTGAATCCAAATCCATTTTCCATCCTTTCTCTTTATTCTATAGGTTATGTCAAATCCTCGTTTCTCTTCAATTGCTTTTTCTTGTTCTTTCCGAACTCGCTCACGGTCTTCAGGGTGAATTCTTCCGAACCAAAGGTCTTGACCTTCTTCTTTAATCTCAAGGGGAGTATATCCGTATATTTCTTCAACATTGGGGCTGATATAGATTGTATTCCCGTCTTCATCAGATGTCCAAGTGACAACTGGTAAGCGTTCTATTAGCGTTCTGTATTTCTGTTCGCTCTCCAATAAAGCATCTTCAGCTCTTTTTCTTTCAGTAACATCAACACCGGAGCTAAGAAGTCCAATGATTTCATCCTTCTTGTTCCGGAGAACTGTCGTATACCATGAAATTCGTTTCTCCTCACCTGCGGATGTGATAACATAATTCTCTCTCTCTCTTAGAGAAACAACCTCACCATTCATCAGACTGTTAAAGATTTTCTTAGAATCTTTTCGAACTCTATCAGGTATGAACATATCAAACCAGTCTTCTCCTGAAATATCTTCTACGTTACATCCCAAAACATCACAGGCTTTTTGATTCATGAGAACGATGCTTCCATCTGGATCAAGAGCTAGAAACATTACTCCTGCCCAATCTAAATAAAGCTGAGCCCGGTCTCTCTCCTCAGCAATTTTTTGTTCAGCAGTCTTAATTTCTGAAACATCCAAGAACCCAAGGAGAATTGCTGATTGTCCATGATGCTGTATCACTTTGGCAGTTAGCTCAGCCCAGTATGTACTACCGTTCTTACGAATAGCTTGAAACGTGTACTGTCGTGGTTCAAGAGTCCCGGTTAGAAATTCATCCACATCTCCAAAGATTAAATCTCTGTAAATAGGATCTGTTATCTCCTGTAATTGCTTAAATGTGAAGGATAAAAGTTCAGCATTTGAGTATCCGGACAGTCTAGACATTGCGGGATTCGCATAGACAATATTCAGTGGGTCACTCTGAAAAATCATTACACCCTGTAGAGCTTCTTCAATGAAGGACTTGTACATGGAATCTTCTGTGCTAAGTGAATCCTGAGAATCCTCTCTATCTTTCATCAATAAGCGACCTGCTATACGTGCTGAAGATTACGCAACCAAGATTTCTATATGCCACATTGGTGGTAATGTATCTTTTGTGAATACATAACAAAAGATAGAGCTTTCCTTGACAATGCTCCACTCACCATTTTCTAGGCGTTTATCTATAGTCGCAGGGTACTATCTAGTATGAAGAAGCCTCATACAGTTCAGACGCGGTTGACTGACTTCGAGGAGCGCGATTCCAGCGGTAAGAAAGTTAACCCTTCTAACCCTCCAAAATACAGACGGGATAAGCGACCTCCTGCCAAATTGTGGCGAAACATCATTAAAGATGGTGAGGTCTGGGGTGTCTTTGAGGGTGATGATACCGTTCTCTTCGTACAGATACTAGACGGAAAGATCTACGCTCATGGTCGAGAGGCCGTCTGCAAATACTGTAGTGGTACCCTCGAGATCCGTGGGAGTCAGATATTCTGTGCTGGTGAGTGTGGTGTGTATCAAGGAAACTTCTCATATGACCTGAATGCCTATCTGAAATGGGACGGTGCAAAATCGCTCACGCTTCGAAAGGCCATAGCGAAAGAAGAGGGTCTCTCATTGGAAGAACGTGATCATGAACCGATTCACTATACTCCTCAGTGGTCTGTCCTCTATGAGTTTGAAGAAGAGTCAGATGCATCTCTAGGTATTGATGATACCGAATAGAAAAAGGTGGCTCGGGCAATACAATTTATCACCCGAGATTTAGCGGATTTATTGAAAGTGCTGTTTTACATTAGGTGAATAGAGATAAATCACAGATATCAGACACAGCAAAGCGCCTGAAAGGCCTACGAAAAAGTCTCCCAGTAGGTAGAGAGCCATTCCAACGAGATTCAGAATGATTCCTAACTGCCATGCTTGAGGATTCATTTTCTTGAGTTCCAAGTATACCCAAATTCCAACTACTGCTACGATTAGACCAACACCTGCGGACCAATCTCCATTCAAGTCATACATTATTATGCTGACAATGATGCCAACTATAATATCTGCAAGAATAATGTAACTCGCATAGGTTACTTCTTGTGGGATGCTCTCGCCCATAATCATCACCAAATTATCTAGGACAGAGCAAATGTCTAATTACTGTTTCGGGAGGTAATCATAGTTTAAGTGTAAGCAGAACTAGATGGCGATTTCTCATCTCTTCAGGAATTATCATCATTGCAGATGCCCATTCTGAGGCGTTTGGACCCAAGAAGAAACCTAGACTATCAATTTCAGTCTTCTCAGTGTCCTCGATAACCCTTGCAATGGTATCCACGAATGTGCTCCGGTCTCTGGAGAATATTGTAACTCTACGCCTTCTTGCATCTTTTCTCTCGAAATCCCGAATATAATATAATCCAAGAGCATCCCCATGATCATCTATTATCAGGTAGAACTCCACTTTCTTTCCGATTCTCTCAAATCCTTCCAGATTCTTGTCTTCAAACTCAAAAGGAACTGGAATAGTTTCTGTTGGCATTAAATCAGGATATTGTTGGATTGTTTCAAATACTCTGTGAGCGTCTGCCTTCAAAGGTACAATTGAGGGGCTTGGTTTGGGTCTTGGAGGATAAGGTCTGCTCAATTTGAAAGAAGTAATCTTTTCTGTAAGATGGAATCCGAGTTTCTCAGCAAGCTTCACAGAAGCTTCATTTCTTGAACTGGTTACATAGCGAACCTCGGAGAGACCCTTTTCCCTTGCAATATCTATCAACTTCTGAACAGCCATTAATCCATAACCATGTTTATGATGAGCTGCATCTGTTCTGAGGGCGTTAATCCATCCATATGTTGTGCCATGAACCATCTTGAGGGCGGCAAATGAAACCAGATTTTTCTCCAAGAATACTCCCACTGGATGCCATAACGGATCTTCCAACCATGTACCGAAACTTAATGGTGCATAGTCGTCTTCCCAGACACTCTTTGAAACTCTCTCAAGTTCCTCAGAATCATCGATGACTAGGTTTCTGACTGTAATGGCCATACTCTTGAAAGTTTATGAATGACTTATGAACAGTACGAAGTGGTCTAGTTTTCCAGTAGAAGCCTACTATCAAATCTTCTGGAGGACTAGACAATAATGATGATGAACATTTGAAACGTAAGTAGTTGGAAATCCCCAGCATCCCAGACGCTTGTTGTCTTGGCACCATATCATCTCTTGTCTGAGGGCATATGTCTTGGATAGGCGCTTTGCCAAATCCCATGCAATTGGTTTCATGTGTCCATCCACATCCCGCATGTTCTGAGCCACTATTACAAGGTATGCCTTATCCTTGAGGAGTGGACTGATACGGTCGAATATCTGACCAAGTCTTTCAATATACTCCTCGTATGATTCAATGTTCCCAACATCTAGCACAAGGTCACTGTAGTAAATTGGAAGACCATTCTCTTCTCTCTCTTTGTGTACGGTTTCATTTCCACCACGTGATTTCCTGAGCATATTCCAATAAGGTGGTGAGGTCATGAGAAAGTCAAAGATTGGAGCTTCTCCTTCATAATGTTGTTCGATTTGGCCGATTGTGAGATAAGCATCCCCTGGAATCATTTGACTTGTGCTTGATCCTTCGATTTTAGATAATGATGAATCTGCAATATCGATGAAATCAGGGTTCAGTTCAATACCAATGCTATTCCGATTCATTTCCTTGCAGGCAATCAATGTACTTCCAACACCTGCAAAGGGATCCAAGACCCAACCGTTTTCTTGAGTGAAGAATCGAACAAAGTGAGCAACAAGCTCTTCGGGATATTTGGCTGGATGAATTACCTGCGCTGCTTTTCGGGGTTTTGGGTTAACCACAAACCAAGATTTCGTTGCCTTGACCCACTCTTTTCCATCAAGAGTATTCAGCGTCTGTTTGGTTTCTTTATTCTTGGACATCTTCAGCGACCCTGCTCCAGATATTATTCACCTTTCATAAGTGTACCCGAAATTTCCAAGACTCATGTGTCCATGATAATATCAAGAGCAATGTTATCTGCATGGTCGCTGACTCGCTCTAGATTACGAAGGGTTTCAACAAAGACTGAATCAGCTTCAGGTCGACACACTCCCTCTATTACCCTCTTATCATGGGCGGTCCTCAATTCTCTCTCTAGTTCATCTACCTCTTCCTCTAGCTGTTCCGCATCTTTAGCCACGACTTTGTTTCTTGTTTTTAGAGCCTGAATAGAACATTCATACGTTTCAGACACAAGTTTAAACATCTCTCGCAGGTCTCTGGTGCCCTGATCTGAAAAGGCGATACCATTCTTCATTCTGTCAAGTGCAAACTCCCCAATATTTTCGCAGAGGTCTCCCACCCTTTCGATGTCCGTAAGCATCGCAAGAAGTTTCATTCTCCAAATGATATCCTTCTCATTCAGTTCTTCTTCACGAATCTTGTCAATGAAAACCTCAGTAGCTCTACATCTCTCGTCAACATCTTTTTCCAGATTCATGATTTTTCTAGCATCATCGAGATTTTTATCAAGCAATGCAGTTGCTCCAAGAGATAACATCTCTATGGTTGTTTCTGCGATTCTGTGCATTTCATTCTCTGCTTCAAGAAGAGCTGCTTGTGGCATATTTAGCATTTGATCATCAAAGAAGTGACGACCGATGATTTCTCCTTCTTTGTCTGGAATCAACCTTTCACAGAACTTGACAAGCAATCCAACCAGAGGAATGAACATTAGACTAACGAGTACATTGAAGATTGTATGAGCATTTGCAATTTGCCTTGGTAAGTCAGCAGCAGTGAGACTAACCATATCTGCAAATGGACCAATAAAGGGGTAGAAGATAGCAACTCCGACGATGTTGATTATTGTTTGAGCAACGGCCGTCCGTTTTGCAGGTGTTGTTGCACCAATTCCAGCAAAAAGTTCTAAGAAGCAAGTTCCAATGTTTGCTCCCATAATAAGAGCAATCCCCATGGGTAGTCCAATTAACCCAGCTCCTCCTAGAGCGATGACCAGACCTGTCGTCGCAGAACTGCTTTGAGTAGTTCCAGCGATTACTGTTCCAATCAATATACCCGCAATGGGAAATGCACTGTATGCATTTATTGCATCTACAAAAAAGGTGTTCTCAGGATCATTTAGAATAGCCTTAGCTCCATCTTTCATGAATTCCATAGAAATAAAGATTAGCCCTAAGGCGAAGATGATTCGGAAGATGTTTTTCCAACTATCTCTTGGAGCAAACATCATCCCGAAGAATCCAATGGCAAGTAGTGGCCAGAAGATAAAACCAATGTCAAATGAAACCATCTGAGCAGTTATTGTAGTACCAATCTCAGCCCCTAGCATCACGTTGACTGATTGACGAAAAGACATCATACCTGCATTCACAAAACCAATGAGAGTGAGCACTGTGATACTGGAACTCTGAGTCATGAGCGTCGCTCCGGCTCCAGCACCCATTCCTCTTATCGGATCATTGCTGACCTTCTCTAATATTCTTGCAACACGTGCCCCAGAGAGCTTACCCAATGTTTCACGTAGTATTGTGATGGAATACATAAATAGCGCAAGGCCACCAATAACAATTACCAGACTCTCAATTACACTTACCATTACAAACAGCCGTTGCCCAGCTTATCTAGTATAAGACAATTACGGCATCTGGAATTATCTAAATAGGAGTGTCTGGACGCTTTAACCAAGCTCCGTTTATGCGATGGGCTTATTTCAAGGTGATGCCCAAATCAATCTGACAAAACGTAGGTGAGGACTTCGAAATGGCATCGATTTGGAAACAAAAAAAGGGCTCTTTGTAGGATTGCTGCTTGGGATTCTGCTCGGAGTGGAGGGCGGTGCTCGATGAGGATCTCTCTGGAATTGATGAATTAGAAAAACTGGAAGCTGAGAGTGACAAAGAAACTGAAGAGATGTTCCAAGAGATAAGTGAGTATCTCAGGAAAGAAGATGGAATTGAGAAGATGTCCATGTTCTATGTACTTGTAGGACGGTACTTTGAGAGAGCTGCAGATCAGGCATTCCAGATTGCAGAGCGAGCAGTCTACATGATCACTGGAGAAAAGAAACAGTTAAGGTTAGCCTACCAAAGAAGGGACTACGTTGGACCACACTGAGCAAAGACTGCTACTTGGAGATTCTCTCATCAATCACTCGAACAAGTTCAGTAAAAGCTTGTTCAACTTGGATGTTTTCAGTGGCACTTGTCTGTACGAATCGAAGCACGTAATTGGAAATGATTTCATGAACTCTATTCTCATCCATTGCTGAATCTAAGTCAATTTTGTTCTCAATTACAACTATAGGTACATCCCCTGCTGCGGTCTTCAAGGCCTGTAACCATTCCTCAATATTTTCTAGTGTTTCTGGCCGTGTCCTGTCAAATACAAAGAACGCTCCACTTGCATTGGAACAATACTGCTCGCGAAGTTCCGCGAAAGATTTTTGCCCACCGAGATCCCAGATCACCAGCTTGTGAATCGTGTCTTTGTACTCAACTCGCTTCACATGCAGGACAGCACCAATGGTCCTTCCCATATCTGTAGCTAAGCTGTCATACACAAATCTTTCTACAAGCGACGTCTTTCCTACACCTGAATTTCCGAGGAAGACTAGCTTATGCACAAAGTCAGGTTCACGGGCGGACAATTCAACTTGTACTAGTGGAAATGGCTTATTAATCGATTGCTCTCTTCTTACTTCGAGAACGTTGGAGAATTTCCTTGGTCATTTCCTTGAAGGCTTCTTCAACATTGGTATCTTCTTTCGCACTTGTCTTGATGGTTGTGAATCCATGTTTCTTCTGAAGTTTTTTCAGAATTTTGCGGTCAATCTTTGATTTGAGGTCAACCTTGTTCTCAAGACAAACTAATGGAATATCACCAGTCACAGCATAGAGAGCATCAATCCATTCATCTACTCTCTCTATTGTATCTGGGCGATTTGTGTCAAAGACAAAGAAAGCGCCTGATGCATTTTGATAGTAGGCCTTTCTGAGCTGGGCAAAGTCGTCTTGTCCAGCGATGTCCCAGATCACAAGTTTGCAGAGCGTGTCATCTACCTTGACTGGCTTGGTGTGCATTGCAGCACCAATTGTCGCTAAGTAATCTCCCTCAAATGAATCGTAAACATAACGACCCACTAGACTCGTCTTGCCTACCCCGCCCTCTCCAAGAAAAACTAGCTTAAAGAGGTAGGCAACTACATCTGACAGGGGTAAACGCTCCAATTGCTGTGCTTAACATAGAAGGTCCTTATGGTAGTGATAAAACTATCGAAGATGAAGTATCTCGTTATGTTAGAACCAAAAGTGACAAATATCCTATACGCCATTCTAACCTAGAGTTGAGAAGATGGAAATAGGTACATTCGCGAGGGATAACAAACAGGTTGACTTCGCTCTACAACATGAACCAGAATTTATAGACTTGAGAATGGACCTCAACTATAGTATTGATTTTCGTGAAGCCAAAAAGAAACTTAATGATGCAGGCGTAGGATGTACCCTTCACCTTCCTAGTAATCCAGACTGGAAACCAATGAATCTTGCAAAAGACATCGTGCCCTACATTGACTTGGGCAGCGAGATTGAAGCTGATTTGGTTACCTTTCACACAACTCTTTCCTCAATATTCTATGATGACAAGGATATAGAGACCTTCCTTTCCGCACTACCTGATGTTTGTGATGCCGCAAAAGAAAACGGTGTCCCCATTGCAATAGAAACTCTAGGGTTGTACTTTACTGAGCTCTTACTTCTCTTTGATAGACATTCAAACATAGGAATGGCCTTAGACTTAGGTCATGGTCAGATTATGGCAACTCGAAATCGTGCACTAGGTCATATTGAATCATTTCCCAAACACATCAAGATGGTCAATGTTCATGACAATAATGGTCAGGTGATGTGTGATGATATTCAAGATTTGAGAAAGAAAGGAGTCATTCCCTGTGAGGAGATGCGTGAGATGACGACCACATCGGCCGTCCCAGAGGCCGACAACAGCACCGTCATGGACACCTTCGTCTATGACGACGCCATCGTCCGCAAGTTCATGCTGGCGACGTTTGTCTGGGGGTTCGTGGGCATGCTGGTGGGGCTCATCATCGCTCTGGAGCTGGTGGTCCCGACCCTGAACCTCGATCTT
>DAOWDY010000259.1 GCA_030638785.1 Candidatus Thorarchaeota archaeon | reverse complement strand
AGCTTTTCTTTCCTATTCTGAAGTACTTGTCAGTAAGACTTGGTTGATTAAGCAGGTGAATGATAGTCTTCAAAACAAAGGGCTCTACAATCTGAAAGAAACCTGTGATTCCCTAGAGCTCGAATATGATGAAATCTCAGACGAACTTGAGGGTAGGCTAGGAGATAAGGTGACATACATTGCTGGTTGTGGCGTGCTCGTTTCCTTAAGATGGATTGAGGTGCTGAAATCGCATATCACAGAGTCGGGAAGAGTAGAGGTATCCGATTTT
This sequence comes from Candidatus Thorarchaeota archaeon, assembly GCA_030638785.1. Classification (GTDB taxonomy): domain Archaea; phylum Asgardarchaeota; class Thorarchaeia; order Thorarchaeales; family Thorarchaeaceae; genus MP5-2226. The sequence continues at coordinate 2,109 of DAOWDY010000259.1, read as the reverse complement.
GCTCGAACTCAGGGTATTTCACTAAGAACCGCAGTCTGTATCTTACGTGCTCTACTAATCGGTGTCTACATTTCGAGTAGTAATACGTTCTTTACCAAATCCTAGGTGAAATATATAAAATATAATGCCCTCTATAATTTGTTTTTGGAACCTATATATAACCGATTAAACTACTACAAGTTTGGAGTGTTATCACTTGGCACGTAAAACTACTTTCAAGATTCGTCAGATGAAGTCTAAGGGTAAGAAGATTGTGATGCTAACAGCGTACGACGCTCCTACTGCAAAGATCCTGAGTGATTGCGGTGTAGATATGATTCTAGTTGGAGATTCAGTGGGAAACAGTCTTCTTGGTTACGAGAGCACTATTCCTGTCACATTGGATGATATTATTCATCATTGTGCTGCTGTATCTCGTGCGAATCCTAAAAGTCTCATAATTGGCGATATGCCATTCATGAGTTACAAGGTGAGTGAGCAACAAGCTCTTGAGAACTGTGCTCTGATGCTGCAAGAAGGCGGCGCTGAGGCAGTAAAGCTCGAAGGCTCTGGACGAGTCGCGAAGATTGTATCAACTGTTGTAGATTCTGGAATCCCTGTCATGGGACACATAGGTCTGACGCCTCAATCAATCTATGAACTTGGAGGATATCGTGTTCAAGGTAGAACTAAGGAAAATACTGAGGTGCTAGTGAAACAGGCCTTGGAACTACAGGAGGCTGGTGCTTTCTCTATGGTTATTGAACTCGTTCCATCTGAAACTGCAAAGATGATTACTGAGGCCGTTGATATTCCCACTATCGGTATTGGAGCTGGCCCTCACTGTGATGGTCAAGTATTAGTCCTGTGGGATATGCTAGGTCTCTTTGATGATTTCAATCCCAAGTTCCTGAAAAAGTATGCAAACATTAGCGAGGTTATCAGAACCGCTGTGAACGAATACTCCGAAGAAGTGAGAGGCGGAGTATTTCCTGACCCCGAACATAGTTTTGAGATGTCAGAAGAAGAATCCGGTAGACTCTATGGAAGAGTAAAGCCAAAGAAAGAGGATGAGTCCTAAGGGACTCTGATTTACTCTTTCTTGTCTACAGCTTCATTTAGAGCCTCTACAAGTTTGTCTGGATCGATGCCGTGTGCAACCGCACCTTGCTCAATGTTCTCGAATTTAGCAACTGCACAACCGTAGCAGTGAAGACCCCATTCCATGAATGTACCTGCGGTCTCTGGCCACTTCATCACTACTGTTGCAATTGTATCAGATTTCTTAATTATCGCTTCAGCCATTGTTTTCACCCTACTCGGCTTAACTATGTTAAATCCTCCAATTAGCTCTTTTATATTTTAGGTTCTGTCACATCTTCTATGATGTATCGATGTCCAACTCCCCCCTCAACATAGGCATCTGGCAATTGATTGCTCATGGCATGACGAGCTCGCCATCCAGTACAATGACAAGGCACAAGGAGTTTCGGATCGATCTCGTGAAGCTCTTGGATTGTTTGTAAATGCGTCTTTTCCAATCTAGCCATATGAAATCCCCCAATTATGGCATGTACTCTATCTTCTTCGGTCAATCGCATTGCTTCCCGTACAATGTTGATAATCCCAGCATGGCTACAGCCCGCAATCACGACAATTCCCTTGCCCTTGACATTAGCAACTAGGCTAACATCTTCGAGGATGTATGGGTCCTCTACCCACTTTCCTTCTACCAATAAAAGATGGTTAGCCTTTTCTTGTTCTATCTGTCGGGGAATCTCACCTGTTCTGAGGATCATTCCATTTGCCAGAAGAACTGGTTTCTCTTCTGAAACAAGCGTACCTCCAGCATTCTCTATTTCCTGAGTTGACGGAAATGCTCTATCTTGTCTGATTTTCTTACCTGTTTCTGATTTGACTTGATATCCCTTTCGAAGCGGCATTTGAGGATGGATGTAAACAGGAACTCCTTGTTTCTTTATTGTATGGAGAGACCATAATAGACCTCCGAAGTGATCATCATGCCCATGAGAGAGAACTATAGACTCGACTTCATTTAGGTCTAATCCAAGGAATTCTACGTTGTTGCACATGGGAGTAGCAGACTTGGCTGTATCAAAGAGAATAATT
>DAOWDY010000230.1 GCA_030638785.1 Candidatus Thorarchaeota archaeon | reverse complement strand
TTAACGACATGCACTGGTATGTCTTTGTTGTCTTGAAAGTGACTCTTGTTTCCGCTAACGCCATGATTGATTGATTTTATCGAATTTTTCTGTATTCGTTTATTCTGTCTTGTAAGAGAGGGCCCTCAACTCGTTTTAGATCGTGAAGTAAAAATCTCATCTTGACTCCTTTTGAAAACATTGAATAACCTATTGCACGTTTCTTTTCTTCTCCGGAAGACGATTTGAAATCCCAATCGAGGGTCATCCTTAACAAGTCCCCCTTCCTTGCTCGGGAATAAATTTCAGCAACAACAAGATCCTGAATCTGGGAACGACCACGGGTTGAGCGTGAACCACTCACGAATGGGCCTTCAATAAGCATCTCTATCAAATCACGAGCAAACCACGATGCATCAATGCTTGATAGGCTTGTCTTTGTTTGCTGCAACTTTTCTTGTCTGCTCTCCAATCCAGCAAGCTTTCCTTTTACAATTTGATTGAATCCTCGCGACAATGTAGCCACATCAACTATGTATCTATTCGGTGTTGAGTCTCTTTCTACAAATAATAAATTATCTTCTTCGAGGGATTTTAAGTATCTATAAATTAATGGGCGAGCAATTTCCTTACTGCCTGATTCTTCAAGCATTTTTGTACGCAACTCATCAAATGTGCAACCTGAACCCAACTTCTCTTGAGAAATAATAATGGCTCTAAGAGCTCTAGAGCGGCCATCTTTGAGATCAACTCCCATCAACTTCAGCACTCTTTGGTGATCTTCAGTTATCATTCACTTTATCTCTCATCTGGTCCTTTTAGTGCTAATCCCCTCTCCAATATAGAAACCATATAGCTATCAGAATCTACTCCTAGAGTCTTGAAATCTTCAGGTTTTATCTGATCTATAGGTATTGCTTCTTCCCAATCCCTATCAAAAGAGCTAATCACGTTGTCAATCAGATTCGCATTGAACTTCCGTGTGACCCACGCAGCTGTTACTGGATTATGAGATATCATCAAGGCCATTATCTCTTTATTTAAGCTCACGAACTGATATCCTCTAATCTTGGGTTTTACAATACGGAAATCTAGACCTCTTCCCTGCATTTGAAGAATCCCTTTTGTAAAGCTTAACAACCAGTCTTCTGGCACCAGGGCAGTGGTCTCAGGGTCCATCTGAAACACCTCTGATGTAACTGCATATCTTATTTCAGCTCCCAATGCTGGGGTTGTAATAATCCTTCCAATTCGGTTGTTTACACCATTTATGAAAGAATTAACATCAAAAACAGAACACCGAATTATATCTCCCTCTTTTGCTGCACTGTATATTGTTTCATCGGTCACATGATGTAACTCATCTATGCCAGTGAGGAATCTCGAGGATGGAGTATCGAATTTACCAGTAAGTTGAGCAAACACTTGTTGTGCAAGATCATTCGAATCTAAGGATTCGAGAAGGTCAATTGTTGCCTGTGACTCTTCCATCTGATTAGTCAAATCCTCGATTGTGTCCGCTTTTATTTTCTTTATTCCAGTCATCAGAGTATTGATATCACATACATACATCCTTCGACTGGCGGAGTTTGAGGTAGTTTTAACCAAGTCTTTATCCACTAATTCTTTGAGGAGTCGATGTACCCATGCCTTAGAATAACTTAGTCCCTCTTCAACGTCATTCACTGCGTCGTATATTTGAGCAAAGGATAGGGGTTCTGGTGAATCCAACTGAATAACGAGTAGTGTTCGAAGGATAAACATGGACCTTGATCTCCTGTCCTCGGAGATCTCTAACCCAAGCATTCTAAGATTGTTCTCTAGGTTACTTGTCATCCTTCAACCCCACTCCAATTTATTCCACTCACTTTCTCGAAACTCATTAATCTACCTATTATTCCTCAGCCTCTCTATTGGCTTTCTGAAGTTTCTTCATTGTTTCAACAAGGAACGGGCTCTCTAAGAGACCTAACTCCTCCATTTGTTTAGGTGTTGCACCAAGGAGCGGAACACTACCTTTCCAGAAATCGTCAAAATTCCTGATAACATCATCAATCAGGTCCTTATTGAACTCACGCGTGACAAATGTTGCAGTAACGGGCTCTTCTGTAATGATTAATGCTACATGCTCATCATTCAATGAAGACTGATTATATGTTGAGCCTCCCTTGTAGAGATTAATCTGAATCTTATACCCCGCCTTTTGAAGGTAGATGACCTCCCTTAGCATCCTCGATGCAATCTGTACAGAAATGGCCTCTGAATGATCAATCGACAAAAAAACTACGACATCCACTAGCCATCTAACATCTACACCTTTCTTTGCAGAATCAAAATACTTCATCATTCTTTTGTCTGAGCCCTGCATAAATGGTCCACTCCAAGACATTGTAGACCGAATGATATCCCCTGGTCCTGCAGGACCATGGATGTTGTTTTCCAGGACTCTGTGTAGCTCATCCACACCTGTAACAAAACGAGAACTGAGCCGTTGCTTCCTACCTGTCAGAAATTCAACGAACTCTTGCGCTACCGCTCCACAATCCACATCCTTCATACGCTTCATTCTTTCTTTGAGTACACCAATCTGGGAGTCTAGATCCTCTCCACTCTCATCTTTCAACTTCTCTAGACCAGTAACAACAGAGTCTAGGTTTGCGATATACTTTTTTCTCAATGCATCAGGAATTTCGAGCCTAATTAATCCCATCTCAACTAGGTTCTTCAAAATTCTATGGACCCAGGCTTTACTTGCCTTGAAATCGCTCTCATGTGTGAGAATCTCGTAGATCTCGCCGAAGGTCACTG
>DAOWDY010000153.1 GCA_030638785.1 Candidatus Thorarchaeota archaeon | reverse complement strand
TCCTAGGAGAGATTCCAAATCCTCTGACTTTCATCGGATTTGGTCTCATCATGTTAGGGATTACTTTGGTTCTAGCTGATATTGCAGCAAACGAGCGAATTCGAGGCAAATCAGCCCTTGATGACCCCTAATGGTCTAAGACGAACGGCTTTAGTTGCGATACCAACTTCGTCGGATACACGCACTACTTCATCGACATCCTTGTAGGCACCAGGTGCTTCTTCAGCAATCACGAGACCTGATGTTGCCTTAACCATGATTCCCTCTCTTGCTAGGTCGTCCTGGACGTCTTTTCCATAGAATGTCTTCTTTGCTCTTGTTCTACTCATGAAGCGACCTGCACCATGAGCAGTTGAACCAAATGAAAGATCCATTGCTCTCTGGTTTCCTATCAGGATGTATGAAGCAGTACCCATTGTACCTGGAATAATGACAGGTTGCCCCACTTGTTTGTATGCAGCTGGAGTTTCAGGATGACCCGATGGAAATGCACGAGTTGCGCCCTTCCTATGGACCACAACTTTCTTCCTCTTTCCGTCTATATCGTGTTCCTCTACTTTGCCCATATTGTGTGCAACATCGTAGATGAGCTGCATGTCGAGATCCTCTGGAGATTCACCAAAAACCTTTGAAAAGGATTCTCTAGCCCAATGCATCATGGACTGACGATTCGCAAAAGAATAGTTAGCAGCAGCACTCATTGCACCTAGATATGCTTGACCCTCTGGAGATGTAGTAGGGGCACAACATAGTTCTCGGTCTGGAACATCAATGTTGTACTTCCTCATGGCAGTTGTCATGGTCTTTATGTAATCACCACAGACCTGATGACCAAGACCCCTAGAACCACTATGGATCATCAACATGACTTGTCCTTCTCTGGTAATTCCCATTGCTTTGCAAGCCTCTTCATCATAGATCGAATCTACAACTTGAATCTCCAAGAAGTGATTTCCAGAACCAAGAGTTCCAACCTGTGAAAGACCTCTCTTCTTAGCTTGCTGAGAAACCTTACTAGCATCCGCAAGGTCGATACAACCGTTTGCCTCTTGGTGGTCGAGGTCTCTCTCCCAACCATACCCATTTTCTACCGCCCATCGTGCTCCACCCTCGAGGACCTTCTCAACTCCATGGCTACTCCCCAAGTGTATCTTGCCTTTCTTGCCGACCCCTGTTGGAATACTATTCCACAGCTGATTGATGATGTCCTTCATCTTACCCCTGATATCCCCGATATCGAGATTGGTTCTAACTGCACGAACTCCACAATTGATGTCGTAACCAACACCACCTGGTGAGATTACTCCTGAATCGTAGTCTGTTGCCGCAACGCCTCCAATCGGAAAACCGTATCCCTGATGTCCATCTGGTAATACTATACTATGTGTGTATATACCCGGTAGACTTGTTGCATTTACTGCCTGTTGGAACGTCTTATCCTGCTGCATCTTTTGGACCAATGCTTCAGACGCGTAAATTCTTGCAGGTACTCTCATCCAGGGCTGTGTTCCTTTTGGAATTTCATATACATTGTCTGCAACTTTCGTAATCTTCAACCAAGTCACCTCAGGGCGTGATATCTGGCAACTCCTCAGATGGGCTATAAGGATTGTGAAGTATGAATTAAGGCTAGGATTAATTAGCACTTGGGCTCTCCTCGCAGCCAAGGCATTATGCCAAAAATAGAGGAGGTCTGATGTGACAAGTGCGTAACGTACGTCTTACAGCATTGGTAAAAACTCACGGCTGAAGTTGCAAGGTCAAACAGGACGATCTGACAAGGCTCCTTCAAAGTGCAGGTCTTCTGCCCGAAGATGTACAATGTCAAGGCCTCGTTGGTGATGATGCAATTGTTCATGTTGTCAACGAACAGGTTGCTGTTGTTGAGAATGTGGATGTTTTCACACCAATCATCGATGATCCCTTTACCCAAGGTGAAATTGTTGCATGTAACGCAACAAATGATATTTTTGCAATGGGGGTCACTGATGTGGTTTCTCTTCAGGCCCTATTAGCGTACCCTGCTGATTTACCTGAAGAAATTCCAGCAGGGATCCTTCGTGGAATGAATGACTTCATGGAGAGATTAGGTGCATCCGTAACAGGCGGTCAGACAATCAAGAATCCCGTCCCTGTATTTGGGGGTATTGCATTGGGTGTGGCACATCCCAATGATGTTGTTTATTCTAGCGGAGCTAAACCAGGAGACGTTGTACTCCTGACAAAACCTCTAGGAATTCAATCCGCAATGCGATCGTATAGGGACTTACAGGATGAGAAACGTGATGACCTTATCGAAGCATTTAGTGAATATGAATTGATTAGAATGCAAGATGTAGCTGTTAGAATCATGACAAAGAGCAATCTCGAAGTCGCTCAGGCCATGCGGCATGTCAATGCTCACGCTGCGACTGACGTTACAGGCTTCGGACTACTTGGTCATGCTGGTAATGTAGCCTCTCTCAGCTGCGTGGACATCATCTTTGATAGGATTCCAGTAATTAGCGGAACCATTGAACTTGCTAATTTCTTTGGTCACAAGCTCTCTCAGGGTTTCGGGGCTGAAACAGCAGGTGGAATGATGGTTTTTGTTCAATCAGAAAAGGCCAATCAATTCGCCGAGTTTCTTGATGAACGGAATCTTCCGTGTTGGACCTTAGGACGTGTGAAAAAGCCTGTGGGTGATCCTTCAGCAAGGTTTGCTGAGGATGTACAGTATATTGAGGCCGATTTCCCATGAAGCACTCTGAAACCGTAAAGGGATGAGTGCTGAGGATTGCTGCAGTGAGCGGCCGGCCTCTAGCATTAGAATTTTTTTCGCTGAGTAGAGCACGGCAAACCATTTAACACCCCACAGTTACCAGAACCTCAGCGCTTATGCTACGTGATACACTATCTGATAGTGCATTGCTTAAGAAGAGGATAAAACCAAAGAGGCTATGGTTTGCATGAAGGTTGTTGTGACGGGCCCCTATGAATCTGGAAAGAGCCTTTTGATTAACCACATCACAGATGGTGCATGTATTAACGTTGAACGCCGTGGAACTACAATTGCCATGGACCATGGGCTGGCGAATATTGATGGTATGAACGTGTTCTTGTTTGGAACCCCTGGCCTTCTACGGTTCAGAACCATGCGAAAGATTCTTAGCTCAGGCGCTGACGGTATTGTTTTTGTCGTTGATTCTAAGGATCCTGAATCTGATGCTAGGGCGAAATTGTTCTTTAGAGAGATTGCATTCTTCTTACCTGGTGTTCCCTGTATCGTTGCGGCCAATAAACAGGACTTGAATGATGCTCGACCAGTTGATCAATTGAGGAACAGTATGAGGTTTCTCGCAGGTCTTCCTGTGATACCTATTTCAGCCAAGGAAGGCACCAACGTTGATAGTATGCTTCGTACTCTCTTGTATTTGACAATGATGCAATGGAGTTCTGTATTTGGAAAATTTGCTGAATATAGCGGTCATAAAAATGGCTTGAAAAAACTGATGAAAGACCTGAACTTACAACGAGATCATGCAGTGGGTTATCTTCGGAGATTTGAACTACGAAAGCTACTGACAGTACAGGTTGGAGATGAGATATTCAACGTTAATGACTCGGTACGACCTCTCCTTGAAAATCCTGTACTTATTATGCGTAGATAGTACAAGCAGAAAGAAACAAAAGCAGTACGAGTTCTCTCATTCGCTATCTCAGAGGTGTAGATTTTGAGTGAAGAAGAAACCTCAATTGATGACATGAATCCTGCAGACCTTATAGAACAGGGTGCAGCAGCAGCAGAAGCTGGTGAGAAAGAAGTTGCTGCAAAGATATACAATGCCGCAGGCAACATCTACATGTCAGTTGCGGAATTTGATGAGGCTCTACGAGCCTTCGAGAAGTCTCTCGATCTATACAAGGAACAAAAGGATGAAACAGGTATCAGTGATACAATGTACAACCTTGGCGTTGCTCAAATCAACTTGGAGAAATGGGATGAAGCAGTTGCTACCTGTGATGCTGCAATGAATCTTTTCAAGAAGATGAAGAATCCTGATGGTGAGGCTGATGCAACATATGGTCTTGCTCTGGCTACTCTAGGACAGGGTGATTTTGAGGATGCGCTAGTTCTATTCAAGAAGGCTCAGAAATCCTATCAAAAAGCCGAAAATCAACAGGGTGTTGCTAGTACAATCATGGACATGGGTAGCGCTCATGCCGACAAAGAAGATTGGTTGAAGGCAGAGAAGACCTTCAAGAAAGCCCTGATTGTCTATAGGGAATTAGAAGACAAGGCTGGTACTGCTGATGCTCTTTCACTTCTTGGCGATATTGCAGAGATGAAGAATAATCAGAAGAAGTCTGCAGAGCTCTTTGTTGAAGCCTCTCAATGCTACCTAGAAGCAGAGATATTTGACATATCTCGTGAGGTGCTTGATAGGGCGGAACAGAAGATGTGGGACATTCCCAAAGCGACTCGCCGACGTCTTCGTCGTGTCATCGACGATGTTCGTGATGCTTTACCAGAAGAAGTAGAAACAGATGACGAAGTTGATGAGGATCTCGTCGAATTCACAGATATTGAATAATCACTCCAGAGGCAACATGTGGGAAAACCTCTTTTGTGTTTCCTCAGATTCAGAGGGGAAGCAGTAAGAGGAGTATTGACTCTTGACAGACCCGCGCAAACAAACAATCACCATTATGATAGTTGCTTCTCTCCTAGTATTGACTGTGTTACCAATAGGTTCACTAAATACTACAGATTCCTTCTATAGCACGTCTACTGATTATAATTTCCAAGTGAGTGATGTACCTGAGGATCCAATTCCTCTCAGTCGAGCTACATTCATCTCTTATGACCCGGATTCCTACATTGATGACTTTGCGTACATGGCTGCAATTCCCTCATCGCTTTTCTATCATGGAGGGTCCAAGTATGTTAGCCCTGTATTATTTACGGGAGGTAGCTCAACGGAACAGTGGTTAATTGAAGATTGGGCAACATATCTCTCCGCTGATGGTGGGATTGATCAGGTGCTCTCTATTGGAGATATGAGTAGTTCCCAGATTGCTGATGTTCAAGATACTTATGGCACGCGGGTATATCCTCAGATTACAGGAGGTACTTCAGCCGAACTTGCAGCTATGTTAGCAGTATATGATTGGGAATCTGCTGATACAGTGGTTTTAGCTCTAGCAAAGGATAGCTTTTCAGAACCCACCATCACCTCTGGTGAGGCTTCTTACACTTTTAGTAGTCCGACTCTAGAATATTTTCATAGCTCAGTTACCATTAGCGATACTGTGACAACTGAAATTACATTTACTCCCCCCACTGGAGCTGGATGGATGGAAGGTGCCTTCAACTGGACTGGTTCAGAGATTTTCACACACATACTGAAAGATCCTCAAGACCGTCCTGTAGACTACTCCATATACTCACAAGTAAGATTTGAACGAAATCCCGCTTATGGGTTTGTTAACAGTCCACTTCCGCTGTTTTTCTGGATGCCAGTGACAGAGTCCGGAGAATGGACCATGATTCTTGAGCCTTATACGCAGATAGACGAGGACGTTTCTATTCAGTGTGATGTGACATTTCATCCCGGATTCTCTCACACTATTTCAGTTCCTCAAGGAGCATCATGGTTGAATCTAACAGCAATCTGGGATAATGCTGGGACCAACATTAACGCGGCACTGATTGATCCAGAAGGACGGCTTGTCGTGTGGGCTCCTGCGGAAAGTCTACTTGGAGGTGCAGGTAGTAAGTCAATGGAGATGCCCTACCCAATGACTGGGGACTGGACGTTTATTGGAGCATGGAGCGATCCCATTGCAGAGAACAATAATTTACAGGTATCATGGGATATCGAAACCCTTCCAGATGATCTTCAACCCCACCTAGAGTCTGCTTCTAATGCAGCTGTCTTGGCATCATTGCTCAATGCCCCTCTTCTCTATGTCAGTGCTACATCAGTACCTGAAGTCACTAGGTGGGCAGCAGAGCGATTTGGTGCAACAAATGGAATACTCGTAGACCCAGCTAACTTTCACTCTGCATCATTAATTACTGAACTGAATGAATTCCTTCTGCTGAGTAATATCAGTACTTATCTGATGTTAACAGACTGGATTCGTCTATTGTCAGGCGAAAATGATATAGTTCTCACTGTACCGTTGGGTAAAGGTGACGAGCTTTTTGCCCCTGCAGCATATTCTGCAGCTTATCACGGTGCACCAATCTTTTCTTTATGTGGCGATAATAATATTGTACCAACAAGAGCGGAGGAAACTTGGGCACCATACTTGATTGGCCCAGAAATCAATATCTTCGTTCAAGAGCGATATTCTACTCGAGCAGAGAATGGATGGTATGACGAACGTATACCAAACAAGTATTCAATGATGGAATCTTCAGACTATCTAAAGGCCTTTCTAGATGCACGTAATGCATTCAATTCAAGCTGGGATCAGAGTGCAGTAATTGTGTCACCTACTAATCTTCTAAAAGTAAGCTTCGATAGATCGTTGCAGAGTCATTTCGCAACTGGGAGAATACCTGCATCTGATGCAGCAGTAGCGGCTGCTATGATCAATAGAGCTGCGCTTCACAGATTCCTATTCAGGGTGTCGGACAACGCGGATGAAGCCCTTTTGTCCTTCTATGCGTATACCTACAATTATCCATATGCCGACAATTTTGGTAATCCTTACACGATTAGACAAATTGAAGATACTGTAACGGCCCTCGAATATGCTAATTTCACAGTTTTAGCCAATGTTGGTGTAAATGAAGTCTTTCAGGGCGTAGCATCTCAGGTTGGACTGTGGTCACTTAGTACACATGGTACGCTAACTGAATATCCTACTGATCCCCCACAACGTCCTGAGGGATTGGGTATCTTCTCTCTGAGGAATGACGATATCCCCTATGGCCAAGAAACAAGTGAGATGCTGGATTATGATCCTCCAGGAGCACAAACTGCGGATGGACTAGTAAATCCTGTTGTCTATGAATCAGAAGCCACACACCATATTCTAAGAACAACTGATGACCTCGATGCTGCAATTGATAATATTGGGTCGCCTATTGTTGTTATTACTGCCTGTCTTCTTGGCGGTTCACGAATGCCTACAATGCTCATGGAACATGGCGCGGTTGCTGTTACTGCAGCACCCCGTACCGTCTATTTCCGACCTGCAGGACTTCTATCAATTCTCTTTACTGAATCTATAACACAGGGTAATACTACTGGAGATGCACTAGCATATGCTTTGCGAGCAATCTCTCAAGATTATACTGACCCACTCTCAGGTGATCCGCGAGATTATGCGAATCAACAAATTCTCTTTGGCGACCCTGACATCGTTTTCTATCACCCAACGACACATCCCCGAATTGTATCTGAAGACCCTGCTACTTTGACTCTGGATGGTCACAAGCCAGGAAACGGAGTAAAGTCTGTTGTAGGTCTTGGTCACTCTGGTTATCTTCCCACAACATTTGATCAGATTGGTGTTGAGTACGACTATTACGAGGTTGGTAATTACTCTGATTTTATTAGGTTGATTTCTCTGAGAACTACTATCATCATAGAGCCTGGGTCTCTATCAACTTTGTCAAGTACAATTTTATCAGAATCTGATGCATTCTTCAACTACGTCTTTGTTGGTGGGACCTTGGTTATTACAGGAATTAATGAAGACATCTCCTGGCTTCCTTGGGATACAACATATGAATCGGCACCTGCTGCTTCAGGTATTGATATCACTGTGACAGGCTATCCACTTCTAGCATTTCCAAACCAATTAAGCTCAGCAATTCCTTATACAGGACACTTCTCTACCACGTCAGCGAATCTAACTGTTATTGCTACTGGTGGAGGTTCAACGATTGCTGTTGCTGGTCTTTATGGAATCGGTAAAGTCGCCTTGTTGACGATAACTCCAACAGGAACTGATGCACAAGAGTTCATGGAGAATGCAGTAGCATGGTCGAATCAACCTGCCCTCTATCTCAAAAGCATTACAATGAATCAGGAGATCATCTGGGAAGGAGATCGTGTCATTTTCACTCTTACAATTACTGATCTAGCAAGTAATGGAGTTACAGATGCTGATGTATTCATGTGGGTAAATACCACAGAAGTAACAGTTAATTCAGGAACAGCCGGTGAATACTCCATCATTCTGGACGAAGCATGGACTTCAGGAAAATCAGGAATTCACTCAATACAGATTGTGGCATCAAAGAATGGCTACGATACACTAACAGTGTTGCTTGTTGATTTTCTATTCATCCGACCATCACCATGGCTTGCCATTGGAATAATTGGAGGTATAATTGCAGCTGTGGTAATTGGTTGGCAATATAGGAAATATAGAAGAGGTGAACCTTTACGAGGTAAGAAAGAAAAAGGTCCCCCCAAGAAGAAGACGTCGAAGGGTGATTCCAAGCTTCGAAAGAAAGAGGAAGCAGAACGGCGGCGACGTCGTGAAAAGGAAGACAAGGAAATAGATGCCCGGGAGTTCTTTGGAGTCTAAACAAATTGCGCATTTTTCTTGATTTGTGCGCCCTTTATACAACAAGACTTTATAGAGAGGTGCCAGAAAATGGCTTTTGTAGCCAATATAGAGGTTGTAGATATGTCCAGCCGTGTTGACAGAATCAATTCATCAATCCGCGATTTTGAAACTGTACCTGGGGTTGAGGGAGCTGCTCTTGTTTCACTTGATGGTTTGATGATCTCTTCCGCACTCCCTGAGAGCGAACAGGAACGAGTTGCTGCTATCAGTGCTGCAATGTTATCCTTAGGTGAGAAAGCGACAAATGAACTCGATCGCGGAAATCTGATGGAAATTTACGTTAAAGGCGATCGCGGTTATTCCTTAATGACATCAGTAGGCGACAGCGCACTCTTACTTGTGTTGGCGAAAGTCGATGCCCAGCTCGGTCTAATATTCATGGACATGAAACGAATGGCAGAAAGCCTAGTTGAGATTCTTTGAACAATGAACAGACTCATGAGGAAAAACTATTGGGCCAGTTTCTCCAAAATTATATCAATGATGCCCCTAGCTATTTCTCGTTTAGATGCAAGATCCATCTTCATGGAATACCCCTTAGGTCCTACAACTATCACCTGATTTGTATCAGTTCCAAACGCTACACCTTCTCTTTTTGCATCATTAGCGACAACCAGATTGCAGATGTCTGAATCAATCTTCACACGTGCTCTTGCTTCAAGCTCTTTGTCAGTGACTCCTGACTCGACTTTGAAGCCAACAATGAAAAGATCCTTGTATTTCCCTCTTACTTCGTTTATAATCTTCGGAGTGGGTTTCAGTTTGATTTCAAATTCTTCGCCAGATGGCCGTTTTCCTTCCTCGACTTCCGAGGGGATATAATCCAGAACTGCAGCTGAAGAGATGAACACGGTAGAGTCCTTGTCTATCTCTTCTGTTACCGCGTCGAGCATTTCGTCAGTAGTTTCAACACGAATGGTCTTTGCATCGCTGGGTGGATCAACACAACTTGGGCCTAGGATAAGGGTCACCTCGCCACCTCGATGAATAATCTCTTTTGCAAGTGCAATACCCATCTTGCCGGTAGAAGGATTTGTGATGAAACGGACATCATCGAACCAACCCCTTGTGGGACCCGCGGTCAAAACGAAGTGTTTATTCTCAAGGTCCTTTGGTCCAAGCCTGCCTATCACTGCATCAACTATAGTTTCGACATCAGATATCTTTGCCTTTGCCTCTTCTATTCTAGGAGATATAAAATCTACACCCATCTTCTTTAGACGATCGATATTTTCTAAAACTGCTGGGTGATCGTACATTGACTTGTGCATAGCTGGCACAATCATCACAGGGATTCCTGCTCCAATAGCAGAGGACACGGTAGTTGTTACTGTCGTGTCATCAATACCATTTGCTACCTTCCCAATCGTGTTGGCGGTTGATGGAGCAATTAGGACTAAATCAACATGCTCATCATGTTTTCCTGCGAGAGTGATGTGTTCAATCTGTCCGGTCAGTCTGGTGACAACAGGGTTTCCTGTAGCCCATTCCATTAGATGAGGGTGAATAATTTCAGTACCAGCATGGCTCATGACACAATAGACCTCTGCTCCATGACGCATCAGAAGACGTGCTATATGCACAGACTCTACAGCAGCTACACTCCCTGTGATGCAGAGAGTAACCTTCTTTCCATCCAATAGGTTGCTTGTACTTCCGATGATTAATTTTGAAGTGTGTTTCATGAGCAAATCATCCGTTTGTGTCAGAAATCTCTGTACATCTAAATCTATTCTTGAGCTTAAACAGCGAGGCAAAGAATATATGGTGTATCTCCGATGTGGCTGAATGCCAGAAATGGCCTCCCTAGTGGAATCGCTGTAAGGTTACGTGTTTGAAAAGAGGAAGCGTTTCCTAGTAAGAATATTGCTTAGGGATGTCTGCACGGAGAGCAGAGAGGAAGGTGTGAATAACGTGTCTGTAACTTCTCGATTGAAGGAGGCGAGAATTAGAAGTGGAGCCTGAAAAAGAGGCACGTTACCAAGCATATGAAAAGGTGATCTCCGCCTTTGGGACCCCCACACAATCCCTCTTCGTGACAGACAGTGATAATGAAGTCGATACCTTCCAGAGAGACCTCAATGAGTTTCTAGTTCGTTCTGGGCGAATGAAAGAGAATGCAAGTGAATTACCATATCATCTGGTCAGAATTGGTTATGATGGTGATATGCTCGATGACATATTCAGACTAACTGTTTCAGTCGAAGCTGACAACTTCGAGCCATCTCTGCTTGACCAGGCCGCCCTTTCATCTAAACAATCGATTTTTCAACATCTCTACAACGTTATCTCAAAAGACAAATGGATAATTTTCCACATAGGTGAGTTTCCTCTAGCATACTATTTCGAGACCGCAATAACGGTAGATGTGGATGAGCTATCTGATGTCATCGACCCAGTTGTCCATGATGAAACCATCCATAGATATCTGAATGATCTTCGAATTCAAGGATCACAGGAGCATCGTAAGACCTATAGCTTCTTCTATAGAATTAGCACGTCTCTTCTGATGGAACTTTCTAACGTCTTTCTAGTTGTGCCTACTGTTGGCATGAACCGCCATCTCGTTGTATCAAGCTGGAGGACCCAGACACTTCTTCTCGGCTTCAGCCCATTGACATGGTCTTCTGGTAGTTTCAGTGTTTACGACCTGAGTGGTCGAGATATTGATGCACGATGGGCATATCCTGCTCCTCCCTCAAATGATCCTCGTGTCAAGCAGTACACTAGTTTAGTACCCTTGGACAAATGAAACCTTATCATCGAACAATTGACTGACACGAACGCACAATAATATATAATATATATATTCATACATATGACTTAAACTGAAATATGGTCATCTTTATAGAGGGCTCTGAGGATTTGACTTTGAACATAGAGTTGACCCCAGAAAAGAGAACAGCACGTGCATTCGTACCCGGACATATCACAGGACTGTTCCGGATATATGACACCCATAAAGACCCTCTTCAAAGAGGTTCAATGGGTGCAGGATTCTCAGTGGCTGCGGGAACTCTAACGACTATCACTGCTATTGAAACAGAAGAGCCAGTGATTACAACGAAATACAACGAAAGGAACATTCAAGCTTTAGTTACTGAAACGGTGGTGGAGAAATTGTCTGATGATTACAACGTGACACTGAGTGTAGAAGTTATTCACGAATCAGACCTTCCCATCGGTGTTGGTTTTGGTGCATCAGGAGCTGGAGCTCTTGGAACTGCTCTTGCGTTTTCGTCTATACTTGCACCCGAGATAGATTTCACCACCGCATCCCAATATGCTCACTATGCAGAGGTAGTCAATCATGCAGGGCTTGGGGATGTTATTGCTCAGACTGTGGGGGGACTCGAAGTACGTACAAAGGCTGGTGCTCCAGGAATAGGTCAGATACTCAATGTCGCCATTCCCGATGACCTTGTGGTTGTTCTTGCAGGCTCTACTGGGCTTGAAACAAAGGGTGTTCTTACAGATCCTGAATCACGTGACCGAATCAATATTGAGGGGGAGAAGAGCATCAAAGAGATAATTGCTAACCCCTCTTTCAAGAGTATTGTCAGGTATTCAAAGGAGTTTTCCAACGCAATTGGTTTGGAAACCCCACGGATTCAATCCGCTCTTACTAATCTTCATGCTGCTGGTTTCGTTAGTTCAAGTATGGTAATGTTAGGAGATTCAGTATTCTGCCTCTGTGATAGGAACGAAATTCCAGAGGTGCAATCTATTTTTCATGACTTTTGGGATGATAATGAGATACTTGTCACATCATTCTCAAGAGATGGAGGCGAATTAAGAGGATGACCAAGATAGAAATCCCAGATGACCATCCTCGAAAAGTATCTCTCGATACCCGTGAGAAAATCATTGAGGGTCACAGTATCCATATTGTCGCTACTGCTGGTCTTCTTGCTCATGGACGTGGTGAAGCATTTGACTATTTCATTGGTGAAAAAACAACTGATCAAGCCCACTCTGCTATTCGCGCTGCAGCAGCCGCAATGCTTGCAGCAGAGCATCCAGTCATCAGTGTGAACGGCAATATCTGTTCTTTAGTTCCTGATGACCTCGTTAAGCTTTCTGAGATTACGAAAGCACCACTTGAGATTAACTTGTTCTACTATAGGAAGGAGCGGGAAGATGCAATCTTAATGGCATTACATAATGCTGGAGCAAAAGCGATTCTTGGGACACACGATCATCCCTCAAGTACTATCCCCGAACTTAGTAGCAATCGTCGAAAAGTAGATCCAGACGGAATTGGCTCAGCTGATGTTGTGCTTGTTCCTTTGGAAGACGGGGACAGGACGGAAGCCCTTAGCAAGATTGGAAAGTTTGTTGTGACTATTGATCTAAACCCAATAAGTCGAACCTCAATCTATTCTGACATCACCATTGTTGATAATGTCACCCGTGCACTTCCATTGATGGTTCAATATGCTCGTGAGATGTCATCCCTTCCACGAGAAGAGCTGAAACGAATTTTGGATGGTTTCGATAATACCGCTAACATACGCAGCGCGTTAAACTTGATGGTGGAACATCTCTCCTCAAAGGCATCAATGAGCTTTGA
>DAOWDY010000156.1 GCA_030638785.1 Candidatus Thorarchaeota archaeon | reverse complement strand
TGGCCACTGGGAGTCATACGATAACATGTACCTCCCCAAGTATACTGCAACGACCCACAATCTACTCATCTTAGCAGAGTTTGGTGCAATCCCCAATAAGGAGATACAAAGAGTCATCGAGTACGTCTATCTCTTTCAACGGGAATCAGGACACTTCCTAATGGATATGCCAAAGACAGACAAAGGTAGAGCAAGCAAGGTCAAAGATGCTTGCTGTTATGATGGAAACATACTCTACTACCTGATACATTTCGGATATCTCGATGATCCGCGGACTCAACGATTGATTCAGTTTCAGATTGATTATCACTCGGATGACGTAGGAGGGTGGAAGTGTAGGGCGTTTCCGATAAATCCTGATAATGTATTTCCAGTAAACTGCTTCATGGGAGGTGCAAAGATGCTCAAAGCACTTGCATCCATCCCTTCCAAGAAACGGAGTACGGAATTACAGAGGATTATTGATCGGGAAGCAGAAGTGATACTTGAGAATCAAATCTACAAGTATCTACGAGATTATGACGGGTCACGTAAAGCGAAGGCGGGATGGAAACGGTTCGGATTTCCATTATTCTACCAGTCTGATGTACTCGAAGTTCTAGATGTACTTACGAAACTAGGCATCCGAGATTCGCGATTAGAGGATGCGATCAGTCTAGTAGAGTCACTCAGGGGCACAGATGGAACTTGGTTGTTGAAGAACACATACAATGGAAAGATGCTATGTGAGATAGACAAGAAGAATGAGCCGTCTAAATGGATAACACTAAGGGCTGCAGGAGTTCTGAAGAGATATTATGGAAAATAACCCAACTCAGTGTGCATTCATTTTCTTCCAGAGACCCTTGTTTCGTTTGTAGTACTCCTTAAGATTCTCGAATAAATTATCGTAGATGTCTACATTCATCGGATCGGGTTCAAAGACTCTCTCAACTTGGATACGATCAGCGGCCTTTTCGAAGTCACTAATCTCTCCTAGTCCCACAAAGGCAACCATAGATACTCCTATCGTTCCTGCAACAAGTGGGTTGGTCATTCTGCACACGGTCTTGTTGAGTACATCAGAGTAAATTTGAGTCCAGACGTTAGAGTTTGCGCATCCTCCAATCATATTAACCTTAGAAACCTTACCTAGCATCTTTCGTTTCTCAATACCGTCCATCATCCATCGTGTATGAAGAGCAACTCCCTCAAGCACTGCACGAGTCATGTGCGTCTTTTCATGGGCAAGTGAGAGGTTAAAGTATCCCCCTCGAACGTTATGATCGTCAATAGGGCTGCGCTCTCCAAACATCCATGGAGCAAAAAGTAATCCCTCAGACCCAGCTGGAGCTCGCTCTGCAATTGAATCAAGAGATGAAAAGGGATTACGATCTCCAGAGTAGCAATCCGAACATGCAGGGCTGGCTATGTCACGAACGTTAAGACAAAGGTCACAATGCCAGTGTTCTCGTAGATGTTTTAGACAGGCACCAGCAGATTCTTGCTCAGCAAGTAGGAAGAATTTGCCTGGAATTGCACTTCGAATAGACCCCGTGTATGTAAAGATGTCCGTCTTTCTCTCACTAACATGTGCGCCAACCCAACCACTAGAACCGCCGTAGACATGAACCTCTTTCTCTCTGACTGCACCAGAACCTACAGCTGCTGCGGTCATATCGCCCGAACCATTGACAACCAGTGTAGAGGTAGTCAGACCAAGTTCACGCGCAGCTTCTGAGCTCAGATTTCCAATAATTTCGGTAGATGGAGCCAAACGAGGTAATCGGTCCTCATCAAGATCTATCCAATTGAGGATTGTTTGAGACCATTCGTTCTTTCCCTTTCGTGTGTTCATAAACCATGTCAGATTAGCAGTATCCCAAGATGCGACATACTCACCAGTACACTTGTGAACGAGGTAGTCCTTGCAATCAAGGAATTTGTGAGTCGCTTCGTATATCTGAGGGGTTTCTTCTTTCAGCCAGACGATTTTTCCAATGATATCTTTCCCAGACGGGATTCCACCTGTTATTCGTAGCATTCTAAGCATCCGGATGGGATTGGAAATGATACCCTTGTTCTGTTTTGCCGCTCTCGTGTCCATCCAGATCATGCAATTCATCAATGGGTTGCCATCTTTGTCAACAGGGATTGTCCCCATCATTTGTGTTGAGAATGTAATGGCAGTAATTTCCGCAGGGTTCACCTTACTACTCTTCAATACTCTCTGAGATGTTGTGCAGATTGCCTGCCACCAATGCTCATTCGGGTCTTGCTCAGCCCACCCGGGTTTTGGGTATAGGACAGGATAAACTGCCTCAGTTGATGCTAGGACCTTTCCATTTACATCAACAATAGATGCCTTGTTTCCACCTGTACCTACGTCATGTGCAAGAACGTAGCTTGTCATTTCTCAACCTCTGCGAAGTACCAATCTCTTTGATTAGGAATAGGAGTGAGAAATACATTTCGTTTCTTCTTTTTTGATAACAATGCGTTTAGGGAATGAAGCATTCCGGAAGGATTCGTCCTCTTTCATCAAATTTGACTCCTTCCATCTCTAGCAGGTGTCGTTTCATCTCAGGTCCACCTTGGTATTTTCCAATTGTACGATTAATCCGTGTTGACCTGTGACATGGAACAATAAACGGGAAGGGATTCGTTGCTAGTGCAGTTCCAACGGCTCGGACAGCTTTTGATCCCACCTTTCGAGCAACCCAAGAATATGAAACTACTTTGCCTCGGGGGATACTGCGCTCAGCTTCTAGGACTCGTAATTGAAACGGGGAACACAGTGAAGTATCTACACGGTCCATCGAAATTGAAACGTCTTTACCTTTCGAGAAATCAACAAGAAAATCTACGATATCATCCACTCCTGATGACACCTTGGTGGCATCTGGCGCATGGGCCTTGACTGACTCCAAGATCCCCTCTTTTTTCTCTGGTAGGAATACTCGCTTTGTAATGTCTTCATCAAACAAGATAGCAGAGTATCCTAGTTTTGTTTTAAAGATTCTAAATTTCATTGCAACATCACAAAGCCTTGTTGCTATACATTATACTGCTTCTCGGAATTGATGAGTGGAGATACGACCTTACACCATCTTCTTAGCTAATTGGCGAATCTGTTCAATCATCTTACGGAGTTGCGCATCTTTGATACTGTACAATTTTCGAGTGCCGTCTCGTCGAAAATTCAGAATGTCAGCCTTGACCAACTGAGTGAGATACGCAGAAACAGTGGATTGTGAGAGCCCCATGTATGGAAATATGTCGCATTGACATTGTTCCCCATCCACTAAGAAATCAACTATCTTCAATCGAACAGGGTTGCTCAGCGCTTTGTGAAACTCGGATCTCCATTCAATGGTCTTCTCGTCACTCATGCTTCTTCCTCCACAATTAGACGAAGCTTCTTTGCTTCCGCAATAATCGCATTCTCAATTCGTGCTGCAGTAGGATTGCTCTTCAGAATTTTGTTTCCCACTTTTATTGCCCTATAGTTGATTCCCAGCCTCAGGGCTTCTTCGCAACCTGCAGAGTCCTGTGTATAGTCAATGATTGCTCTGTACTTTGAAACAACTTCGTTTATTCGACCTAGGAACCCTGTCTGACTGCATGAACAAGTTCCGACAGGCATGAATACAGTTACTTTCACCTTGTCGGACAAACCCAATCTCTCCTGAATTAACTGCTGGTTAATATTAAACAAGCTCGATTTAAAGATAAGGTCTATTCAATTGAGAGCTTGTCGCCAACCTGTAGAGGCACTTCTTCAGCCGCAGAAGCATTCTTTGCGGCTATCTCAAGTGTTTCATAACTGCCAGTTACTAGGAACACACCTCTATCAGATCCTTGAGCATATGTTGGAAACCATTCGATAGCCCAGCGAAGATCGGGTGTTACAAGAGTGTACTGGGATTTGTCAAGTGGGGGGATATTGGTAATTACATTTCCAAATCGGTCAATTCGAACAACCTCACCATTACGACCTTCCTGCGGAAATGTGAGTTTGATTCCTAAAGAAGGTTTGAATCCGCCCAGAACCTTGTCTGCTTGATTGCGCACATAGTACGCGGCAGCCACAGCAAAAGCATCTCGACCATGAAAGGTCTTAGATGCTGAACTCCCAATCGAGATTGATGAAATACTCTCGATCCTAGCCTGATGTGCAGCAGAATAAAGCAGACCGTTATCAGGCCCAATGAATGTGTAACTCTTGGTCTTTACCAGAACAGCATCTCTCCCAGACCCAACTCCGGGATCAACTACACAAACAAATACAGTATCCTTCGGGAAGTGCTTAAAGCTGTTCAATAGAATCCACGCACCCTCCCTTACTGATTGAGGAGGAATTGAGTGAGTGAGATCAACTATTTGTTCGGAGGGACATATTGAGTAGATGACTCCCTTCATTACACCAACATATTCGGATTCTCCAAAATCAGTCAATAGGACAATCAAGACCTTCTACTCCATCATTCAACCTTAACTAGGCGTATCTCATTATAATCTGTTATCACACGGATATAGCCTCGTAACATTTCATCTGTCATAGGTTGGCCAGTATCAACTTTGAGTGTACCTCCTGCTATTCCGCGAAGCTTGGCAGGAGTGCTGATTACTGTGATGTGGTCCTTTCCTATCATGTCAATTATCTTTGGACTAATCTGTTGATTCCCCCTACCAAACAACATTCCCTGATGACCAATTGGTGAAACAACAATCCAGGTCTTTGATGCGTCTTTTGCGATTTCAAGCAGGGTTTCTTCATTGACATCGTTATAGACCTGTTCTGCTGTGTAGATATCTACTCCCAAGGTTGTCTTCTTCATGCTGAGGAGCTCTGCAACAGTCTTCACAGTTGTACCTGGGCCCAGAATGTATACGCCATCAGGAATCATATCTTCAACTATGAATCGAGCTATAGCTTCCTGTGCCTCACCCTCATCAATGGTTTCTGGACTGGCTTGTTTAGCACCCTGAAAACGAGCTGGAACAGAGGGACCTCTTAGATAGCCATACAACTGGATGATGAATCGATCTTCACGGATTGCTTCTTCATCTGCATCCATTACCTCAAACTCAGCACTGGATGCAGTATCCTGAAGTACTAAACGAATTACCTCAGCTGCATCCTTGGGATTCACGACGAAGATCCCAGAGTACATCTTGACTCCTGATGGAACTCCAATGACCATGAGGTCATCAAGATTATTGGCGGTTACTGCATCAAGAATATCGCGAGCGGTTCCATCACCACCCACAAAAACGAGTAGTCGTACCCCAGAGTTGTATAGAGCTAAGGTGCAATGCTGTGTATCATCCGCAGTAGTTTCTTCTGTAACTGATATGTCAGCAATTTCAATTTTCAGTTGCAAGTTCTTTACACAATCAGCCCCCATAGCTCCGGGGCAAGTAATAATTGAAAACTCAGGCATCTTAGTGAGACTGTTCATTCTTTCCAGTGCGTCTAGAAATTCACGGGCGCGTGCAGGAGCGATAGGTTCTGCACCCCTTCTCCTAGCTTCTTCAACAACACCATCAGTCCCTTTCAGACCAACACGGCCACCCATACCTGCAATGGGATTAATGAGAAGCCCTATTTTCATTGACTCACCACGAGTTAGTACAGGATTCCTCCAGCATGACTACGCTTTAGCCCTTACGCTTCCAAGAATGCAGAGATCTATGCCTTCAATGCGCCAACTTCACCTGCAGACTGTATCCAGAAGCTGACTCGTACTAATACCTCTTCTAGAAAACGGGGTTTGTCATCTGGTTTTGCATCGTCAGGCCATCTGTTTCTTCTGTATTCATCGAACTTCTGGAATGTCTTTCCGTACTTGGTAGTAAGGGGAATCTCAACTCGTTTATCACAAATGGTTGCCAAGGCTCGAATGAGCAGGACATAATCTAGGTCCAATCGCATGAGCCACTTAGTGATAGCTTTGAAGAAAGAACGTGAATCTGTACCGTCCCATCCAATTCCCATTAGGTCCTCTCTATTTCTACCATCAATCCTCTCACTATTAAAATCGCAAATCTTGTCTACCAAGCATTTTGATCTAACGTAGACATTCTTATCCGCGAACCAAACTATAATCTCATGTTCACCCTTCTTCTGTAGCCGTTCTTTATGCTTGCCTGAGGGAAATGTAATCTCGACAGTACCCTTACGCTTGTATTTGGTATCCTTCTTGAAGTAAAGGTCCAGCGCCCACGCTATTGCAGGAATCGTGTTCACGGGATAGAGTTCTTCTTTGTCAACCATCTCGGATGCACCTATGTCAAATAGCCTGATATAGATTAGGGAAACACAGAGTATCCACTTGTACGTAGTGGTCTGAAAATGAGATTAATTTTCGCTGGTAGTTCTCTTTTCAACAAGGGTCCTACCGAGTTGCTCGAAGATGTCGATAATACCCTCACCAGTCTTGGCTGATGTTTCAAGGTATGGCATGTCATGTTTCTCAGCAAATGCCTTACCCTCAGCAGGTTCAACAACACGGTCAGGCAAATCAGTCTTGTTAGCAACTAAGACAAGCGGAATCTTCTTCCCAATGGCTCTCTCTAATTCATCTAGCCATTCTTCAAGAACAATAAATGTACGTCTTCTGGTCACATCGTAGACAAGTACTCCACCGCTTGACCCGCGATAATACATTGGTCGAAGAATCTGGAACCGAGATTGACCCGCAACATCCCAGATCTGCAGCTTCACCGTTACGAGCTCTTGTGCAGATTTATGGATGTCGATGTTCTTCACAGCGAACTGAGAACCGATTGTTGTCTTGTAGTCTGTCCTGAAGAATCCGTGTGAGAAACGAGTGACAACAGCGGTTTTCCCTACAGCACCTTCACCCAACACGACTACCTTAAAGAGGAAATCATAGTTGCTGCTCATTTCAATACATCCTTCGAAGGTTCTACGCTGTAAGCGGGGTGGTATCGGCTTGAGTGAGAAACGCCTAGGCATCTAATAAGGTTTCGTTCGATATGAGTTGTTGTGCAACCTTCTGCTTTGTGAAGCAGATTAAGTATTTTTTTCCACCCAAATCAACCATTTCTCAAGGAGTTTGTTGAAGGAATCAGGAGCCTCTACCATTGGAGTGTGGTCACTTCCCCGAACCACAGCGATCTCAGCCCTAGGCAGAGCAATTTCAAGTTTCTTTGCAACATGAGGAGGGATGATATCATCATCCTCACCGACCATCACGAAGGAGGGAATCCCAATCTCACCCAAGCGCTCAGTCACATCGAAATCGTGACATGCTTGCAGGTCTTTGAGAATCGTCGCGGGGTGAAACTTGGTGACATTCTCTTGGAAATTGACAAGAGAGAAGGTCTTGAAATCGGCGCTAATCTCTTCAATATCATATTTTGGAGTGTGGTCCTCTAATGCTTCGATTATTAGCCCAGGGCCAACCTTTGAGAGGTCCAAGTCAGAGGAGGTACCTACAAGGGTCAGTGCTCGAGGGGGTCGTACATCATCGCGTAACGCGTACGACATGACAACACCTCCACCCATGGAGTGCCCAACCAGCACGAAATCATCAATGTCAAGGTATTCAACAAGAGCAGCAAGCTGACCTGTGAATCCTTCTTCGATATCAGGAGGGTGGTTAATGTCCTCAGAGTCGCCGTGGTCATAGAGGTCTAGTGCAATGACGCGATGGTGTTTCCTGAACTCGAGTAATTGAAGAGTCCAGATCATAAGCGACGAGCCAGCTCCGTGGAGAAACACAAGAGTAAGTCCCTTGTTTTTGTCGTCCCTCTGGTCTAAGTCAACGTAATGCATCTTTGCATTCTGATATTCAAAGAATGGCACTCTATTAGACCTCAAACACGTGATTCCGCAGCTCCATATAGGCCTATCCCGAGCATGCAGGTATCTTTTTCTTGCTATTGTGTTTGGAGAAGATGAGCATCATGGGCGGCAAACTCTTTGGAACTACTGGGGTCAGAAAAATCTACGGTACTGAATTTGATTTGGAGATGGCAGTGAATCTTGGAAAAGCCCTCGGCACATATCTGAAGGAGGGTACAATCCTCATGGCACGAGACGCAAGGACAACAGGACGAATGGTTGCCGATGCCCTTACTGCAGGTATAGTTTCCACAGGAGTCAATGTCACTCGAGCAGGAATCATCCCAACTCCAACCCTTGCATATTCTGTTGATGTATTTGGCTATACAGCAGGAGTAATGATTACAGCCTCACACAATCCTCCTGAATATACAGGAATCAAGTTTTGGGGAGGTGATACCATGGGATTCACTCCCGAGATGGAGAGGGAGCTGGAGAGAATCTACATCTCAAAGGAATATCTGATTGCTGAGTGGGATTCTATCGGTAATGTAAATAGTCTTGAAACAGCAGTAGATCAGCATATCGCGGCTCTCTTAGAGAGATGTGACCATGATGCAATAAGATCGAAAACATTTAGGGTGATAGTTGATCCTGGAAATGGTGCTGCTTGCGTTCTAACACCATACCTCATACAGAAATTGGGTTGTAAGGTAGTAACAATAAATGGTCAGCTTGATGGACACTTTCCAGGGAGAAAATCCGAACCCGAGGAGGAATCCCTTGGGGACCTCATTAGGATGGTCAAAGAAACCAATGCAGATTTGGGCATTGCACATGATGGTGATTCCGATAGAGTTGTCTTTGTTACTGAATCAGGCGAGGTTGTCAGAGGAGACCGTACAATTGCGCTCTTTGCAGTGGATGCCCTGCGGGAGAGTGTTTCAAAGACGGTTGTAACCACTGTTGACAGTTCCAAGGTGCTTGATGAAGCAGTAGAAAGGGCAGGAGGCAATACTGTAAGAACACCAGTTGGAGATATTCAAGTCGCCATGAAGATAAAGGAAGTTGAAGGAGTTCATGGCGGCGAGGCATGTGGTGTATTTCTCTTTCCAGAATTTCATCTTGCTCCTGAACCATTCCTTGCATCATGTAAGGTACTCGAACTGATGGCAAAGACAGGAAAATCATTTGGTCAACTTATGGGAGACATCCCAATCTACCCTCTCATGAAGACGAAGATCAGTGTTCCCAACGAAAAGAAAGCCTCTGTAATGAAAGCACTCACTGATGCATTACCCGAGGCAATGGGAGATGTAAATGAAGTCATTACAGTAGATGGCCTAGGAATCTCCCTTGACCAGGGATGGGTTCTTGTGAGACCCTCTGGGACAGAACCCGTGATCAGAATCACCTGTGAGGCCCCGTCTCAAGAAATTGTACAGAGAATTCTTGATACTGCAAAAGAAGCGGTGCTAAAGGTAGTTAATGCCGTATAAGAAACATACATCAGACAGACAATCTTTATAGAGATAACAAACAAAAATCCATTGTACCAGTGGTGCAACTAATGGGCAAAGACGAAGATTTCATCATGGATGAATTCGAATGGGCGCTCCAAGACCCCACCGAAAAAAGACTGCGAGAGCTAGGTGAGGTAGTCAGTATTATTACAGGCAAGCTCATTGACGCCTTTGGTAAAATTGAGGGACGAATGGATGAAGTAGAATCATCTATCAGCTCTCTTGAATCACAAATTAGTTCACTTAGTTCTAGGGTCGCATCTGGTGTTGCAGCTTCACCTTCAGCTGCTGTTGATGCTTCTCCCGCCATGGCCTCTGAACCTATGGCACAGGCACCCAAACCAAAACCTGCTGGTGCTGGTGCTGGTGGAGGTATGAGTATGATGGGAGAACTGAAACAACTTCTCGCAGCTAGAAGAGCCAAGTCTGATGGACCATCTGATTCAAGTGATTAGATGAGTCGCTTCACACTATTTTCAGGATAGAAAGGTCCTGCATGAAAAGGAATCTTAATTGTAAATGCCTCAGCGCGTTCACAGGAACCCTGTACTCCACGTAAGTGTGTTCTTGCATCATAGAACTTAACGTAGAACCCATCTGCTTTTTCCAACTGGGATTCATGCTTCTTTAGAGCAGATAGTGCAGAATCATAATTAGTTGAGATATCAACAATAACGTGAGGTCGGGATAACAAGCTGTTAATCTCCATATGATAAATGCGTTCAACCCTATGAGCATTTTCAAAGATAGTAGAGTGTGATGCCCAATCTACTGCTTGGTCTACAAGCTCTGAACATACGATGTGATTCATGTTGTAATCTTCTATAGAATGAGTAATGATAACAGAAGGCCTTGATTCTAGAATTGTATTGACCACTTCCTGTCGAAGGTCTAAATCAATCGCAAAATCGTCTCGTTCACCGGCATAGACCTTTCTGACTCCTAACTCTTTACAAGCCGCGTCGAGTTCTGCTAGTCGAGTCTTATTGGATGTCAGGCAAAGGACATCAACCGGAATTCCTGATGATGCATGGGAAGCAATTGTTCCACCAGCACCAAGGCTCTCATCATCAGGATGAGCGCTGATGACTAGAATGGATTTACCATCCGAGCTGTTCATAGTGCTGAAGATAAGATTGCCATCTAATCAAGCTTTGGCAGCATAGATTTGATTGACCAGACCATTTGCCTTAAAGGGGATGAGTTTTCATCGTATACGCAGGTCGAGTAGCGTGAAAATAGGTGTCAATCTATACCCTTCAGTAGGCGGTTCTGGATATCTGGCAACTAGGCTCGGTCAACACCTTACTAGAAGAGACCATATCATCCATTTCATCACCTATCAACGTCCATTCTCTCTAATGTGGGAACAGACGAGAGGTGTTCATGTCGATCTAGTTGATAGCTTTGACTATCCCCTCTTCAAGAACATTGGATCACCTTACACAATGGCACTGACATCGAAGATTGTCAAAGTTGTTCGAGATGCCAAACTAGACTTGATCCATTCCCATTATGCAATACCTCATGCAATGTCAGCGTACATGGCCAGGGAGATCACAAAGACTCCATATGTTGTGACTCTTCACGGTTCAGACATTCACACCTTAGGTTTGGATCCTGCATACAGACCTGTGGTGAAACATACAGTAGAAGCTGCTGATGCTGTAACGTGTGTTTCAGAGTTCCTACGAAATAGTGCGCAAAATGATCTTGGCATTGAGAAAGAAATTCATGTGATTCCCAACTTCATCAATATTGATAGGTTTACGCATCTTGAAGGAATCCGTTTAACTGTAGAGAGCGGTTGTGTATCACTAAGAAAGGAAAACGATGTCCATGAACTCCACCCCGAGGAAAAGATTCTCTTACACGCATCCAACTTTCGCAAGGTGAAGCGAGTTGTAGAACTCATAGAAATAATGCGTGTAGTGGTAGACCATTATCCCAAAACTCGACTTATTATTGCTGGAGATGGGCCAACACGGATTGAGGTCGAGAGAAAGATCGAAGAATTAGACCTTTGCAATAACGTCCATCTACTGGGAATTAAGAGTAATATGCAAGAAATAATGTGTTCTGCAGATATGTTCCTCCTTAATTCCAAACTTGAAGGGATGCCGTTAGTACTCCTAGAAGCAATGTCATGTAAACTACCAGTTGTGACAACTCCAGCGGGGGGTATACCCGAACTTGTTCGACCGGGTAAAGATGGGCTGGTAACAAAAGGGTTTGGAGAAGAGGAGTATGCTCAAGCGATTATTGATCTTCTAGATTCTGACTCTCT
>DAOWDY010000200.1 GCA_030638785.1 Candidatus Thorarchaeota archaeon | reverse complement strand
GAAGAGGATGATGAGAAGAATAGCTCCAAGATTGGAGTTTCCAACTGCCCACATATTGGCGAAGAACTTAATGGACGTTGGGAAGACTACAATACCCCACGCGTAGGTCCCTGGATAGTATGCAACGTTGAATACGATACCCAGTAAGAACACCAGCACCATTAGTATGTAGAAGATACTAGCTAAGTCCGTGAAGTAGCCGCCAATCTTCTCTGGCATATACCCTGCTAGCAGTTTGAGTAGACCATAGGCTAACAGAATGAAGCCGAACGCTGCGAATAGCCCTCCTCCCAAGAACAGGAACTGGGGCATTGCATGATTGAAACTCGTGTTCCCAATAAAGTCATCCAGATTCCAATTTGCATAAGCACCTACAGCCAGTATGATGAATAGACCTTTCCCCATGTGAAGGAAGTTCTTTATCATATCCCAGTTATCAGCCATCATCTTCTCAAGGAAGGGTCCTATGAAGAATAAGACACCAACTATGAGAGCCATGACTCCTGGTAGCATGAAATTACTAGCTGCTGGTTGCATCATCAAAATTACAGAGTTCAGTATTATGGATAGGCCTAGTACGTACCAAGCCATATCTTCCTTCCCGATTGCATAGTATAATGGGAATAACAGACCTAGAACCAACGTGAAATAATAGAGCCAAAGAGTGACTCCATCAAAAGTGATTGCAGACAATGCAGTCCAAGGCATGTAAACCAAATAGAATAGTACTAGCGCAACCGCAGAGAGGTAAAGTATGAGATCTTTGAATTTTATCTCCTCTGACATATGCACACTTCCTTGGCGTGATAACGCCAATTAACCGTAATTCTTAGCATATGCACTTCACAATATAAAAGTGGCGTGTTGACGAATACTGCTTCGTCGAAAGCCTAACTATTTGGCGCCTTTAATCAAGAGCCTGTGGTACGACCTCTTTGATGTGTTGTAATGACTTCACAGCCTCATCAGCAGTCAATTCGAAGATGATTGGACCATTGAAATCATCTTTTACAAGTTCCAAGAGAAACTCCCGTACTGGTAGATCCCCAGTTCCCAGATGTTTGTGGTCAATATAACCCCGCTCTCCAGGTTTTGAGGGTCTTCCATCATGCAGATGTAATTCAATGATTTTGTCACGATGCTTTTTATAGAATTCAAGCATGGACTCATCGCCAGACTGTTTCGAGAGTAGGTGACCTGTATCGAAACAGATACTCAAACCATACTCATCCACTATATCTCGAGTCACATCAAATGGAAACTCAATATTCTCAATTGCAACCTTAGCGGGATCAATCTCTGTTCGGCTAAGTATCTCTTCAATACTACTGGCAGAGATTCCGGCCATTAGCATACAGATCATATCTACCATCTTTTTTGGAAAGTTTAGTTGCGAAAATTCTGTGGCAAGCGGTCCTGTGTTATGCAATACATAGACCTCTGGTTCTAGGGGTTCTAACAACTTGATTGAATCTACAATGCTCTCAATTCCTCCCTTCCGAATGGGTTCATTGAAGGAAGCAAGCTCAAGTGACCAGAGTGGTAGATGAACTGTATAGGTGTGACCAAGTTCGTCCTTGAGATCGTTCAGACGTTTGATAGCTTGTTCGGAAAGAGAGTTGGGGATGATATATTGGATATCGGCCGATATCTCGATTACAGAGATGTGTTCAATCTCTAGAGCATATCTCAAATGTTCTGTAATATCAAACTTGGAGAAATCTGGGATGTTTCCTGACATAATTTGCTTAGTAATCCGTCCGAACTCTAGGGGAACAAGGCCAAATCTCAAAGTCTAACACCTCGGGAGGAAGATGGGGAGATTTAGCTCCCCATATTTGTGTATCTAAAATAGCGCGAAAATCCACTGATTCAACTGGTAGATGATAGGTAGGAACAATGTGGCTGTGAGGGATATCACAACCAAAAGTGTATTGATTGAAGGTCCTGCAGTATCTTTCATAGGATCTCCAACCATATCCCCTATTATCGCATTCTCCACAATATTATCATAAAGTGGATGATTGTGGTCGTACTCTGGTGACTCAATCAACTTCTTTGCATTGTCCCAAGCACCTCCGGAATTGCTCATCTGAAGGGCCATGATGAAACCGACTATGACTGCGCCTGCGAGGTATCCACCCAAAGCCGGCAAGCCTAAGATTGCCCCAGTTAGGACTGTTACTCCAATTGCTAATACTGTAGAGGGCATCAATTCCCTAATAGCACCAGAAGTTGCGATTGCAATACATTTGTCGTAGTCAGGCTTTGAAGTACCTTCAATGATACCAGGATCTTCTCTGAACTGTCTACGAATCTCTTCAATCATTCTTCCTGCATTTCGGTCCACTCCAAGAATCAGCATTGCACTGAATGTGACTGGAATGAGAGCTCCGATGAATGCACCAGCTAGGATGAAGGGGTCTGCAAGATTAACAACAACTAATTCAGTTCCGAGCATTACTTTTGAAGCTTCGATAAAGGCTGCAAACAGAGCCAAGACAGAGAGTGCAGCAGATCCAATAGCAAAACCCTTTGTAATGGCTTTAGCAGTATTACCTGCAGCATCTAATTTGTCACATGCAACTATTGCCTCATGTGGGGCATGTGCCTGTTCAATCACACCACGAGCGTTGTCAACTATTGGTCCGTAGGAGTCGCTGCTCATAGTAAGTCCGTTGGTTGCTAGAAGCCCAACTGCAGCGATTGCTACAGTGTATATTCCTCCTTCCCATCCACCAAGTCCTACAAATGTAGAGGTGGACCCTAGAATATAGGATGCTACAAGTGCTATTACAACTCCCAAAACTGAAGGAACTGCACTAAGGAGCCCGTAAGAATAGCCTGACAGTATTAGGTTTGCAGCGCTCCTCTCCGCATTATCGACCATATTCTTGACCGGTTGGAACCTAAAGATTCCCTTGTCATTTGTAAACACGTCAGATGTGAATCCAATGAATACTCCAGCCAGTAGTCCGAATATTGCTGAGAGTGCGATTGCAATGTCTATACTAAGGACAAAGAGTGCGATAAGAACGAAGACACCAAACAGTATAGTAGTGAGATATGTCCCCCTATTGAGAGCCGGACCAGGGTCATCGTCTTTGTTAGGTCGGACTAGATACACTCCAAGTACTGAAGCTATAGTACCCAAACCTGCGATGAATAGTGGGAGAAGTGCAAATACTATTGGCGGCGAGTACAGAGCATCGATTCCCGCTCCAAGAAGTGCAGCCGCCAGAATGGCAGCAACATTACTATCAAAGATATCAGCGCCAGTTCCTGCTACGTCGCCCACGTTGTCTCCGACCGCATCAGCAATCGCCGCAGGGTTACGTGGGTCATCCTCTGGAATATGCTGTTCTATCTTCCCGACGATGTCAGCTGACATATCTGCGGTCTTTGTAAAGATTCCACCACCCGCCTTTGCAAAGAGTGCCACTGTGCTAGCCCCAAAGGAGAAACCTGTGAGAATCTCCCATAATAAGGGAGTTTCCAGTGTTGGAAACAGAAAGACCCAGAGTCCGTAGAGAGCGGTTAAGCCAACAAGTGCGATTCCAGCAATCATCAGACCCATAACAGATCCAGCTCTGAAAGCAACTAAAAAGGCAGGACTCAGACCACCCTCAGCAGCAGCTGCAGCGGTCCGTCGATTTGCTCGGGTTGCAACAGCTAGACCAATGTATCCGGCCCCCATACTTGCAATAGACCCTAGAATGTATGAGATTGCAATGGGTATACCTAGATTTCCGAAAATTAATGCAAGAACTACCGCTAAGACAATGGTGAATATCGTCAGTATTCGGTATTGTATCTTAATGAAAGAAGCAGCACCATCCTGAATGAGCTTGCTGACCTCTCGCATTCGATCGTTTCCTTCATCCGCCTTCAGCACTTCTCGGTATGTGAACAGAGCTACAATTATTGCAAGAAGGCCAGATAAGAAACCTACAGATAGAAACAGGATATCAGACATGTTTGACTCGGTCTGGCGGTCATTAAACCGTATTATAGGCCTTACTATAGGTGGGTGTTTGATAAAATAGCAGCGACCAGTGCCCGATATTGGGCACGGTCACTAGTGGCTTAGCACCAGAATTTCATTGTCTGTAGTTCGTGGTTCTCGATTGTCATCTTTAGTTATAAAAATGAAAACAATTAATTGATGGTTTAATAATTACAGTTTTTCAACCCGTAGGCTAGAGAGTGCAATGAAGGGAGATTTTCATGACTGAAATTGCAGAACTAAAAGGATTTGATGCTGAGTTAGAGAAACTTAGAACACACTGGGATGCCCCTGGTATTGCTTGTGTGGTTCTGAAAGATAATGAAATTGCATATTCCCATGCGGTTGGTCTACGAGATATCAAGAAAAACCTACCAATGACACCA
The DNA here is from genome assembly GCA_030638785.1 of Candidatus Thorarchaeota archaeon. Lineage (GTDB taxonomy): Archaea > Asgardarchaeota > Thorarchaeia > Thorarchaeales > Thorarchaeaceae > MP5-2226. The sequence goes on along the minus strand of DAOWDY010000200.1, from coordinate 8,255 downwards.
CAGACCATCCAACCCATTGGCTCGTGCTCAAAGTCGTTCACCTCAACGGCTGTCGCATTGCTTGTGGAGGATGGCAAGCTTGATTGGGACACACCAATTCATAAGATGTTCCCGAAGTTCGAGCTGAAGGAACCAATCGCATCTGCAAAGACGACATTGATCGACATGTTGTCACATCGTACTGGTCTTCCAAGACACGACATAGTGTGGTTGAATGATGAATTCACGTATGACATGGTTTTTGAATATCTACCACATCTGGATCTCAGTAGGGATTTCCGCACAACCTTTCAGTACTGCAATCTCATGTATATTGCAGCTGCCGCTCTTGTAGAGGAAATTTCTGGAATGAACTACAGGGATTTTTTGAAGAAGCGTATCTTCAAACCACTAAAGCTTGGTGCGAATTCAACACTTCAGGAGATGCTGAAGAATGATGATCATACTAAAGGATATCACGACGTTGCGGGAGTGAGAACTGAAGTCAAGTATGATGCAGTTTCAGAAGCAGAGTCTATCGCTGCAACAGGAGCAGGAAGTATCAATGCAGGTACAGCAGATCTAGCAAAATGGTTGAGATTTCATCTGAATAAAGGTAATGCAGAAGGGAAGCAGCTTCTTTCTCCTGAGAATCTGAAACGGACACATATTCCTGTTACTATGGGAGGTTATTCAGCTATAGATCAAGTGATTCCTGGTCAAAAGTGGATAAAGCAGGGCGCATATGCATTGGGTTGGCAGACAGATGTGTATAGAGGATTTAGTCGTATCATGCACGGTGGAAATACTGAAGGGTCTTCAACACAGCTTTACTTCATCCCTGATGAGGGAATCGGAGTAGGTGTAATGGTTAACGAATATGGGATACCACTTACAGGAGTTGTCGCCAGTATTATTGTGGATAGATTGCTAAAACTGGATCCAGTTGATTGGTCAGATTACTTCAAGCCCATATTTGATGCCAGAAAAAAGGCCTATCGGGAGTCGAAGGAAAAAGAAGAAGAACTGAAAGTTACTGACACAAAACCTACTCATCCTTTGGAGGAGTATGTAGGGAACTATCACAATCCCGGGTACGGAATCCTCACAATCTTGTCTGAGGAGGATGAACTAAAACTCAAGTATGGTTCTCAGAAATTTCCGGTGACACACTATCATTATGATACTTTTCAGTACAACTTGGAAAGATATGATTTTGGGGATACTTTGACATTTTTTACTGAATCAAGTGGGGACATTGAGTCTTTGACTATCCGGTTAGAGATGCAAGTTCCTCCAATCAAGTTTGCTCGATTACCAGACGACCACTTGAAAGATCCTGCATTCCTCAGTAAGATAGAGGGCAAGTATGAGTACTATGGAAAAACTGTAGAAATGATTATCAAAGGAGAAAATACACTTGTTTTCGCTGTGGTAGGTGCACCCCAAATGGAACTTGTCCCTGTCAGGGGAATGCGGTTCAAACCAAAGGCCTCTTCCAGCATGACTATCACATTTCAACAGGAAGAAAACGGCGAAATCAATAGGTTCATGGTATCCGAATTTGGGACAACAGTCCCAGGAGAGCGAATTAAGTCATAAGAAAATGGGTCAGGGCCCTGGTCAATCATACTTACCAGAGCCTGTAACCTAAGTAATGAACTATCTCCAAGATTTCATTGTCTGTAGTTCGTGATTCTCTATTGCTGGGTCAACCTCTAGGACCTCTACTTTGAGCATCTGGTCCCCGCCCTGAATCTGTGGGAGAATATCAAGGCCTTCAGTGACCTGTCCAAAGACTGTGTGCTTGCCATCGAGATGCTTGGTCTTTTCACGTGTGAGTACAAGGAAGAATTGAGATCCTCCAGTATCTCTACCAGCATGCGCCATCGATAAAGCTCCAGCATCGTGCTTCTGTCTGTGGCCTCTAGTTTCACATGCAATAGCATAACCTGGGCCGCCTGAGCCGGTTCCGGTGGGATCGCCACCCTGCACCACAAACTCCGGAAGAACTCTGTGAAAGGCTAAACCATCAAAGTATCCCTTCTGAGCTAGAGTCACGAAGTTCTTGACGGTGTTGATTGCATCATCACTGAACATCTCGAGCATGAGTGTTCCACGATTGGTTTCCATCTTGATTTTAGTCGCCAATAATATCACCAATTGTCGTTCGCATCATAGAAAACCTGATTAAAAAAGCGTGTGCTAGCCCCCAAAAAAGTGGCTTATGTTCCTATAACGGAAACTCAAACTGGTGTATCGTCCATTCTGGCTGTGAAACAAATGCAATCTCCTGCTCATGGTCAGCAGATGTTGATTATCGCCGTCTTAGAAACACTACTACAATCACTAATGCCGCTAGAATAGGTAGAGCAAAAAGGACGTATTCCATGGGAAATTCACTTGGAGTTGTTGTAGTGGGTGTTGTTGAAGTTGTTGTAGTGGGTGTTGGTGTTGTAGTAGGTGTAGGACTTTTGGTTAATCCATAGTGTCCAATCATAATATCGAATATATTCGTATTATCGATGGTTTCATTGTCTGTCATGGTATCGAAGGGAGATCCCAAACCAAAGATGGGTACATTTGCAGATGAGTGGTCAGTTGTGTCCCATGTGACACTGATATTATTCGCTCGGTCAATCCTTAGTGTTCTATTCTGTTCCTCGGTGAAACCAAGTGTGGGTAAATCATCATTCAAGTCATTACTGACAACAGTCAATCCACCGGTTTCATGATCAGATGTTACAATCAGCAATGTGTTGCTATGAGTGTTTACATAGTTAAGGGCAATTTGCACCGCATCATTGAAGGCAACAAGTTCCAAAGCTACGCCCACCTTATCATTAGCGTGGGCTGACCAATCAATTTTCCCTCCCTCGACCATCAGGAAGAAGCCATCAGAGTCCTGCGAGAGCAGCTCGATCGCCTTGTCTGTCATCTCTCCTAACGACGGAGTGGTCGTGAAGTTCCTGTCCAGCTCATAGGCTATCTCCAAACTTCCAAACAGACCTAGAATTTTGCCAGATGTGACATTTGTTAGATTAGCTCTATTCACGGCTATGGCGTACCCATTAGATTCCATAATATTCAACTGAGATTCTGAAAAATACTGTCTTCCGCCGCCCAATAGCACATCAACCCCGGCCTCCTCCACTATCTGCCTAGTTATCTCAATGAAAGAATTGCGATTTGACACATGTGACATGAATGCGGCTGGCGTTGCATGTTGAATCGACACGGTAGATACGAGACCAGTGGATTTTCCCAGACTCTGTGCAATCTCCAGAATGGTTTCAAGTTCCACTAGGTCTGGATTGACCGATAGCTTACCGTTATCGGTCTTATACCCGGTAGCCATTGCAGTCGCAGCAGCAGCTGAGTCTGTGATTGCTGAATCTGCACTGTAGGTAGTGACTGATGCATTCCAAGGTAGCTGCTCCATTGTCAGATTATCATTGGTACCGACCTCTACCCATCTTCCTAGCTGAACATGGTCAAATCCCATGCCGTCCCCGATCATTAGAATAATACTGAGTTCGTTGCTTTGTGATAAAGAATTGATGTCAACTGTTGTTCCATCCACAATTGAGCCAGACACAACCAACATAGAGAAAAGTAATAGCAACGAAATAACAAGACTACTATCAGACCGAGAAATCCTCATAGTAATGGGTTTCATAGAAAATATATAAGAGAAGCGATTAAATCCCAAAAAGATACAATCCAAGTTTACTTGGGTGTTTTTGCATAGTTAAAATTCCTCCTACTGGTCATGCCATTTTCCTTATTAGCAGATATCGAAGGATTTTGCCTGTTGTGACATCTCTCAAAGAGTATACCGAGGGCAGGACAACATTCCTGACAGCAGATGTGGAAGAACATACAGCGGAGAAGGGACAACCAACAACAGACATGCCCGTCTTCTATAATCCAAGAATGAGGATAAACAGAGACCTCTCAGTCTTATTCCTAGGGGCATACATGAAGGATCACGATGTGAAATTAATATGCGAACCTCTTGCTGGTTCCGGCGTCAGGTCGCTTCGTTATCTCAATGAGGTTCCTGGAGAGTACGACGCACTTCTCTGCGATGTCAATCCTGTTGCAATTGAAACTGCGACAAAGAACATTGAGAGATATGGATTTCAAGATAGAGCTAGGGTATTGAAAGGAGATGCCAAGGTACTCCTGATGACAGAATCGCGTGGAAAACGCTTTGACTTCGTTGATATAGACCCCTTTGGGAGTCCAGTTCCCTATCTCAATGCAGCAATTCAATCTCTCAATCCAAAAGGAGGACTACTTGGTCTGACTGCTACAGACATGCCAGCTCTATGTGGCGTCTATCCCAAAGTTGCTCTGAGAAAGTATGGTGGTCTGTCGACTAGAGCTCCGTTTGTTCATGAGTTGGCTGTTCGATTGTTGCTGGGTAGAGTATATTCCATCGCTGCTATGAATGGGTGTTCGATTAAACCATTAGCAGTCCTCAGCACTGATCACTACATTCGAGCATGGATTCATGTAAAGACAAGTAGAACGGAGTCGAATGCCCAGGCAGACTCCATTGGAACAGTGCGGTTGTGTAGAAGCTGTCTTCACACAGAGATATCCCCGTTGCGGGATTACAAAGATAGTGTCTTTGAACATAAACGCGAGAATTGCCCCGCAGATACCACATATGCAGGCCCACTCTGGACGGGAAGTTTCTTTGATTTGTCAACACTCAAGTCTGCAATGCTATTTCACAATGAGGAATCATCTGCATATGATAAACGAGTACCTGAACTGTTGGAGTTGATGATAGAGGAACACGGATTGGTAATGTATCCGTATATGGACATTCATGAGGTCTGTGATGCCTACAATATGACTCCACCAAAAAGAAGCGATATCATGGATGGCCTCATCACTAAAGGCTATCAAGCTAAACGAACGCACTTCAGATCAACAGCCATCAGAACTGATGCGCCAATCGATGCGATTGTATCGGTGATTCGGAACCTCACAGGAGGATAACAACATGGGACGGCCAAAGGGTAATCCAAGGAAGGAGCATTATTACCAAGCCGCAAAAAGGCACGGATATCGTGCAAGGTCTGCATACAAACTCAGACAGATTGCGACCAGACACAAGTTGCTCAAAGGAGTCCGAATTGCTGTCGATTTGTGTAGTAGTCCCGGGGGATGGTCACAGGTTCTTAGAGAGATCGAGCAAGGTATCGAGATAATTGCAGTCGATCTTAATCCAATGGCTCCCGTAGAGAATGTCAAGTTCATCCAAGGCGATATTACTGATGAGAAGATTATCGTTCAGATAGAAGAACTCACGAGAGGGGCAGCTGACCTCATTGTGTCCGATTGTTCACCTAAGGTGACAGGAAATTGGGAACTCGACGTTGCCAGACAGCTATTCCTTGCTGAGACAACACTTGACCTTGGACATAGATTACTGGGTCCAAAGGGCAGGGTCTTGGCGAAAGTGTTCCAGGGATCAGGTTTTCAGGAGTTTCTGATGCAATCTAGATCAAGGTTTAGAACCGTGAAGCTGATCAAACCTGACGCTTCACGTAAAACTAGTGCAGAAATCTATCTACTGGCAACTGGACCTCGTAAGAACGAGGCCAATTGATTACACTTTGGCAGACTCTGAGGTTGACATCCAATTCTCAAGATCTCTACAGGCTGCGGGAGAATCAGGTTGCCTGATCCCACATTTTGAGATTTTCTGGCAATGGTAACATGGACAACCCATTAGATCGCCACCTATTCCTTGCTCAGTCTCATCGCCCACTGCAGCCCCCAGAAAGAATCGGGCTTCGTTTTCAGCTTCGGACTTTTCCATGACTTGTTTCTCCGTGATTAATTGTTTGACTGCTTTCGCAATCGTTTCTAAGTCAATGTCAAGACTATGAGCAAGTTCGCCAATGAGCATTCCCTTCTCGCCTGCGGCGCGTAAAGCGCTGGTTATCTGCTCGGAGAGATTTTTCATTGACATGACCTTCAGCCTTAAGCTAGACACATGACAACAGCGTAACGATTAGCTCGGATGCACATAAAGCAAACGGTTATGACATGTTTTTTTCATATTTTCGCCCATCGTTTCCGATGATTGTCGGAGATATTGGTACACCGATGTATATAATTGTACTCCAGAAAAATTAGCTAAATTCCTATCTATTTTTGATATAGATAGACCATTTGACCCAGTAATTTCTTAGCTTCTACAGAGCTTTTGTAACGAATTGCAACATATGGTTGTTTCACCGGACCAAAGACATCCTGTATCTTACCAATGAACAGAGCCTTCTTGTCAACCACCTTCGCTCCAATTGGAGGGCTCTTATCGGTCTGCACAATTAGTGATCCTCCCTTTGTCACTTGAAGGACCTTGCCTAGACGCCTCATGAATTACAATACCTCCGTTTCAAGTCTTTTTCCTGCGACCTTTCTTGCCCTTCTTGCCTTTGCTCTTCTTCTCGGCAGCCTTTTTTGCAGCTTCCCGCTCAGCAACGACTCTGCGAACGCCCTTGGCGAGCATCAACAACATACGCTTCTTCTTGTGGCCTTCAGAATTATCAAGAATGAGGTATCCTCCACGATTAGAACCCTGACGAGGATAGCGTTTTCCTTCCTCAATCTCAGAATCAAAGTCTCTCATATCTGCAGCCTTCTTGAGTATATCAGCTGTAACGTCAGGCGCTCCAAGATTCACAGGAATTCTTCTCCCTTCCGAACGCGATAATTTAGAGTCTAGATAGGCTGGCCAGATTATGATAGATCCTTTCTTTTGTTTCATTGGTTGGAGGCTCTCCAATCTTTAACGTGTTCTACTCAGTTTTCTAATAGAGTGCTTTTTTACTTTCGCTTCGGACTCAAGGTCAGACGAAGATATTCATAAGAGGAACGCAATCAGGTAGCCTCTAACAAAGGAGCATTATATCGGATGACCCGAAAGAGCAAGGATGTCTATTTCTCCGAGATAGCAGATCTCGTAAGCACACGTAGTACCTGCTTGAGAAATACCGTTGGCGCAGTCATTGTGAAGGATTCAAAAATTCTCTCAACTGGCTATAACGGAGCTCCAAAGGGTCTACCTCACTGTGATGAGCTGGGGGGTTGTATGCGCAACCGTTTGGGTGTGAAGTCAGGAGAACGGCATGAATTGTGCAGAGGCCTTCATGCAGAGCAGAACTCTATCATTCAGGCTGCATTTCATGGCGTGAGTGTGAAAGGCGCTAAAATGTATTGTACAACACGACCCTGCAGTATCTGTACTAAGATGATAATCAATGCTGGAATCACTGAGGTCATTTTCATGGAAGAATATCGTGATGACCTTGCGAAAGATCTTGTAGACCAGTCTACTCTGGTCCTAAGGCAGGTTAAGATTGATCGACAGCATAGTATCAATGACAAGTAGAATGAATTAGGCTCTTCAAGAAGACTTAAAGAGCAATCAAGAGCGCCACTCATCCCAGACTGTACAGAGGCGAAACGGTTTGGGACACTTCAAGAATCTAATCAGTATTCATGACCTCTCAAGAGAGGATATTGATCTAATTTTGGACACAGCAGCTAAGATGGAGAATGTTGCTGAAAAGAGAAGCACTGACCTTCATGACAAGATAATGGCAGTTCTGTTTTTTGAGGCTTCCACAAGGACAAGACTGTCCTTTGAGAGTGCTATGCAACGACTTGGTGGTAGCGTGCTTGGTTTCTCAGAGGTGACCTCAACAAGTGCAGGTGTAAAGGGCGAAACTTTGGCAGACACTATTCGTACGGTAGAACGATACGCAGATTTAATCGTAATTCGTCATCCACTTGATGGTTCAGCTAGAGTATCCGCAGAGTTTGCCTCAGTGCCTGTCATCAATGCTGGAAGTGGAACTGAAGAACATCCTACACAAGCTCTTCTGGACTTGTATTCAATCAGGAAATTCATTGGGAAGCTAGATGGTCTAACCATTTCGCTCTGTGGGGACTTGAGGTACGGACGTACTGTACACTCACTGGGAATGGCACTATCCCATTATGACGTGAATATCAAACTTGCAGCTCCGTCTGGACTCGGAATGAAGCCCGCAATTATAGATGAAATGAAGAAAAAGGGAATATCAGTAGAAGCAGTCGACAGTGTTGAAGAGGCAGTTACTGAAGATGTAGATGTTGTGTATCAGACCAGAATCCAAAAGGAACGCTTTCCGAACGTTCGTGAATACGATAGAGTGAAGGACAAGTTTAGGATTACCAAGGAAGATGCAGAACGTTTGAAGAAT
>DAOWDY010000096.1 GCA_030638785.1 Candidatus Thorarchaeota archaeon | reverse complement strand
TATCGACGAGGATTGATCATCCTCCAATTGAACGAATCTTCCACTCGGACCCAGGAGCCATTTTGACAAAGCCTAGGATCAAATTTCCTCTCTTGTCATCGAACTTGTAGACGCCAAAAGTATGTTTCTTAGAGTCGTCGCGTATCTCCAACCAGCCACGGTTGAGGAAGTTTCGAAACACTACTCTACACTGTTTTCTCACTTGCGCAAAGAGATTTCGATATTTTCGTCTCTGGGACGACCGTATTCCCCATCTCTCATAGATGAAACGGTTGGCAAGTGTGTTGCTAGAAATCAAAGTTGACTTCTTATTTTTCTCAGATTCAATGATCGACTCCCTGAGCTTGTCCCTAAGGACCTCTGGCACCCTTGCTAGAACAGAAGGACCGGGATCATGGGGGACGGACTCAGGTCTAGGATCATCATCATTTTGGTCGCGCGGCAAGATGATGCTTTCTCCACGGTTATATGGAGTCCAAGCCTTATAGACACCTTCAGAATTCACATAGCGCGATGATAAGGATTATAAGGTATTTCCATGAGGCGAACCAAGTCCCATGACTAATAGCCTGAGGTTATATACCATGTCTGAACAAGAATACAGTCACATCGTTAGAATGGCAGGCCATGACATAGATGGTCAGGAGATTCTACTCCAAGGAATAGCCAGAGTCAAGGGAGTTGGTTTGAGGATGTCCAAGAGCATTATAAAACAGCTAGAACTTGACCCCTCAAAGAGATTGGGTTACCTCACTGCAGAGGAAATCTCAGGCATTGAAACGATTATCAAAGATCCTGTTAAAGAGAACCTACCGGACTGGTATGTAAACAGACCGAGAGACAGAATGTCTGGGAGAATGTTGCATCTAATAGGTTCTGATCTTGACTTTGCCCATCGTAATGACATTGACCGGCTCAGGAGGATTAAGTCTTGGCGAGGAACAAGACATACTCTAGGCTTAAAGGTAAGAGGTCAGCATACCCGTACTACAGGACGTGGTGGTGCAGCTGTGGGTGTTTCCAGAAAGAAACTTTAAGGCTGTGAAAGAATGGGAGATCCAAGACGTCAGAAAAAGAAATACGTGACACCTAAGAGACCGTTTGATTCTGAGAGATTCGAACAGGAACTCGAGATGATTGGTTCCTATGGCCTTAGAAACAAGAGAGAATTGTGGAGACACAAGACCGAGCTTTCCCGCTATAGAAGAAATGCTAGGAATCTCCTTGCTCTACCAGAGAATGAAAGAAGACTGAAGGAGAGCGAACTTGTAAACAAGCTGTCCAGAATTGGTGTTCTATCAGAAGAAAGACATCTGGATAATGTTCTTGATCTGACACTTGAGAATGTACTCGAACGAAGACTACAGACCATTGTTTTCAGAAAGGGGCTAGCCTGCTCAATGTATCATGCCAGACAGCTAGTCACACATGGACACATTGCTCTTGGAGATTCAAGGGTTACAACACCCAGTAGAATGCTAACTGTTACAGAGGAAGAAGTCCTGGGATACAGTCCCAAATCTTCCCTTCGTGATGATTCACATCCAGCCAGAATTGCAGCTTCTGATGTTGCTCGAAGAGTAGCAGCAGGGCCAGAAGATTTTGGTGAAGGTACTGACGAGAGAGAACCTCTCCCAGGTAATGGTGTCAAACCAAGAAAAGAGGGAGATGCTGAATAATGAGCGGTGACGATAAACCAAAGTGGGGAATTGCCCATATCTTTGCTTCGTATAACGATAGCATCATTCACATTACTGACATAACTGGTGCTGAAACAATCGCCCGAGTTACAGGTGGAATGATGGTTAAAGCCGACCGCAATGAATCATCACCCCATGCTGCTATGCAGGCTGCATTTCAGGCAGCACGAGAGGCTAAGGACAAAGGCATCTTCGGAATTCACATTCGTGTACGTGCACCTGGTGGACATGGTCCAAAGACTCCAGGGCCTGGTGCTCAAGCTGCAATCCGTGCTCTAAGCAGAGCAGGACTACGAATTGGCATCATTGATGAAGTCACACCAATGCCTCATGATGGCACTCGAAAGCCTGGCGGACGCCGTGGTAGACGAGTATAGTCACAAGAGACATTTGCAGTTTTTCAGACATTAGGGAATATGCCATTTGGCGATCATTCCATTCAATGGTTCGTTCCTCTTCCGGAGTCGTGAGCTTGGCCTTGTTAAGTGACGCTGAGCACTAGTTCTCGGAAGATGTATTCCAGGTTCGAGGTTTCTAGAAATATAGGTCCGATCCTTCTGAATCGAGGAGTCCTTATGACCACAATATACGCATTTGAATCCCTTTTTCGTACCAGCACTCTTCATTCTACGACCGCATTCTCGGCAGAGTGGATTTGATACATGAACTTCATCGACAACTGTGACAATCTGCAATCCTTCAAGATTGAGAGTGAGTCTATGAGTTCTAGAGGCAGGCCTCACACCCGCATGAACTACAATCTCATCTCCTACTAGAAGGTCATTCACAATCCATCGGAAGTCACCTGTTGGCTCATAAGCTGCACAATCTATTGTTCCAGTTTCATCCCTCACAGTAAGAATGACATGTCCACCCTCAATGATACGCGGATTCTCTGCAACGGTACAACTAACACTTACAGACATGTAGGGTCGCAAGTATGAAATTTTGATCTGTTGTTCAAGATGCTCTCCAGTTGCCTGATTTGTTCTAAATATCATCCACCGTTCTGCGTCTTGCTCACTTCTAACAAGAGATGCAGCATGAAGGACATCTTCTGGACAATCTCCTCTAATTCCATAGAGAACTGGGTCGGGTCCCTGGGGTTCGATGAGGAGGCTTTGTGAGGACGAATCAATGTTAGCAAATGTCTTCTCTTTCATCTGATCATTCATTTTAAAGACTGATTCTGCGTCAACACCCCTCGGTTCACTACATTGATTCATACTTCTGTAAGCTATGTATTCGTAGGTATAATCTGCGTTTAGTCCATGACCTATTGCAGCAAGCGCACCAATAGTGCCGCGCTTATTTCCTTCTGCAAAGTATGGTAGGTTTAGTCTAGACAAGACACGTGTTGCAAGTGAAACTGGAATGGTACGCCACAGTGCTCTCTTTGTAAAGTCCGTGAGTTCATGAGGGATATCCCCCTTACAGATGACAACTCCGGGATTGGTATTGGGATAGGATATTTCTGCATATTCCAATACCATCTCTCGGATAGAAGGAAGAATCTCCTCCGATTTAGATGAATCAATTGCAAACCTTAATGCAACAGCTCCATTGCCCCTTGTCCTATACGGAATATTAGGATTCAATCGGATTAGGTTAGGATAATCTAGCCATTCTTCTACGATTTTATCAAGATCCTCAACAAGAAGAGAAGCGAAATGGGTCGTACAACCCCCACTAGGGCTATCAATGTCGTCCATTCCGATTGTAATGTTTTCTCTAATCATGTTCATTTCGCCTGACAATTAATGCAAGTTGTAGCCTCATTCTCACGCAGTCCATGATCCTCGCATACTAAAGCACCACAGATGTTGCATGCTCGAGATGAAAGAAATTCTCCACAAATACTGCATTTCGATTCTGCACAAACATCACAGAGATTCTGCTCAATGGATCTGCATTCGGTACAAGCAAGAGACCCACACAATCTGCAGACAGATAATGAATCCTGATTGACGCCACAGATTTCACAGAACCCCCGATGTTGTATACTCATAGCAATTCAGCCACGACAACTCCATATGAAAACATACAAATCTGTTGCGCATTGTCATCAGATTTGAAATGTCCAGTGGAAAGAGTGCGTCACGAGTAATCATCTTCCATGCTAACCAATGCGATCCTTCGAAGTGTACGGGAACGCGACTTGGAAAATTCAAGAAAGCAGAGATAGTCAAAAACATTAGGCGAACTCCTCGAGGTGCAGTTGTGCTTAATCCAGTTTCAGAAACCGCACTCTCACCTGCAGATAAGATGTTCATTGAGAGGTCAGGGTTGGTTGCGCTTGATTGCTCATGGAAACTGGCTGAAGAGATATTTCTGCGTTCACGCCACGGAGCACAACGAGCACTTCCATATCTTCTAGCTGCGAATCCAATCAACACATACAAACCAGTAAAGCTTTCTACTGCAGAGGCGATTGCTGCGGCCCTCTATATCGTGGGATTTATCGAACATGCTGAGGAGATCATGGCACAATTCAAGTGGGGCTCTTCATTTTTGACCTTGAACAAAGAATGGTTGGATGCTTATGCAGAATGCACTTCAAGTACTGAAGTAGTTGCCCTGCAATCGGAGATAATGAAAGAGCATACAAAATAATGGCCTTGGTCCAAAGAGTAGCCCCGATTCTGTTCCACTTCGTTTCGTTACCGAACTGAAGTCTTGCAACATCGAACTAACGCTCTCTACCCTGCATCTTGGACCGACACCTCAACGATGCATTCTTGAGATTGCTCAATCAGTGATGGGTCGTTTCATCCTCTCCTGACCAGTCCTCAGCGACTTCGATTGTCGCATCATTGTCATATCTGACCAGGTGGTATCGTTTCTGTTCCCAGAGCGAGACTCTCGCCTCCCTGCTTTCACAGGACTGCTGTCGGTTTGAGTCGGGAGTTTCCTCAGCTGCCAAAGGCTACCGTCAGTTGCGCTTTTGCTCCAAGGCCTAGTTTACATGTTTCTTTAAGGATAAAAAGACTCTCGTGGGGTCTATTCCGGCTTTTCTTTTTTCTTCCACATTGCGGGATATCTTCCTCTTTCCATGAGAACACGTTCGGTAATAGCAATGATGCCAGTTTTGGCTTTCGCGATTCGATCACTTGTGTCTTTGCTTCGCATAAGCGCGATAGCCTCTCCCTTCAATGTTTTTAGAGCAAACAGTTCACCCTTCATTATCCCAGTATGAAGACTAACAATTCCACTTGCAGCAAGACTCGCACCATGACAGATGGCATCCACTGCACTGTCACGAACACGAACTTCAGGTAGATGTTCTAGAGCTTCTTCTGGAGGAAGTAGGTATTTTCTCAATTCGGTTTCATCCTTATCTTCAACCCAGAATTCATACGCATCCTTGAGATCATAAAGTGAACACATTCGCTCATCTTCTGTGAGTTTTCCTACTCGAGTTCTTCGAAGCTCCCGCATGTGTGCGCCAACACCAAGGACTTGGCCAATATCATAGCATAACTTTCGAATGTATGTTCCTGCTTGGCAACCTACTCGAAACAACACAAGTCGACCTTTAATCTCTAGGATGTTGTTATAGTAAATTTCTCGAACACGTAGAATTCGTTTTACAGAAGATCTGAGAGGCGGTTTTTGATAGATCTTGCCAATAAATTCAGCAACAACCCGTCTAATTTCATCCTCTTCTGCAAGGGCATGAAGCTCCATGACGCACATGTATTCTTTTCCCGCGGGAAGCAAAGCTTGCATGACTTTTGTTCCGTGTCCAATACCAGTAGGGAGTATACCAGTGACTGCGGGGTCGAGAGTCCCTGAATGTCCTGCTTTGTCAGAATGTAAGATTTTACGAACCCAGGTAGCTACTTCATGGCTTGTTGGACCTGAGGGTTTATCCAGACACACTATTCCATTCTGAAGTAAATATTCCATTGGGAGTGCAGAAAGGTCTGAGAACCCAATATTTGGATCTGTGGAAGCCTCAACCTTAACAAGAATTTCCCGAGGTGTATCCGCAGGCAGTGTTCCTTTCATATCTTAAGCACCCGCCGCACTATGACCCCGGCGAGATCATTCTATTCGCCAAGGCGAATCTTAGTTCGAAACTTCTCAGTGAGGCCTGATTCTTCTAATGCTTTTTCAACAGCTGCGTCATCAGCGCCACTGGAGATTGATAGTATAGTATCAAGTGGTTCAAGATGGCGGATGTTACAACTTCTTCTTCGAACACCGCTAATATGCTTTGGACCAGTGATGATGACGTTCTTGGGATTTTGTGCATCAACAATAACACAATAGCTCCCCGTTTCTCTTCCCATTGTCTTGACGCAAATGCGCCCTGTTTCATATAATGTCATTTTCAATACACCTCAACCCAATCGTGGTCTAGCAAACACCACAAGTCGCCTCAGGTGTTCATCCCATTGATGGGGAGAATTAGATTTGCGTCCTGAAAGTAGCCATAAGAGCCTTGTGCTTCGGCCTCTTTACAAATCCTCATCAAAAAGTTTGCAAAGTGCAACTTTGATTATTGCAGTAACTCCGTCAAGATCGTATTTCTCAGTGTTTATCACGAGGTCGTAAATAGAAAAGTTCGCGACATCATAGTCGTAGAATTCTTTGTATCTGGCTCGTTCAATCATCTCACGAGTTTCAGTTTCGTGAAGTGCATCCTCATAACTTACGTCATCTCTGGCTGCAATTCGCTTGACTCTAGTGCGGAGAGAAGCAGTAAGAAGAATCTTGATGTCTGCATGATCTCCAGCCATAATAGCTGCTAATTGACCATCAAGCATGACATTGCCTTTCTCGGCCTCAATCTTGATTCTAGCATCAAGCTCTCGGTCAATAGTTTCATCTTCTTCAGCAATCTTACTGAATTCCTCAAGAGTCACACCTCTCTCTTGAGCTAGTTGTCTGAAAATGCCACCTGCTGATACTCGTTTTAGGCTGAACATCTTGGAGATGTTATCTGCAGCAGAACTTTTACCTGTGCCATGCAGGCCACCGATGGTAATCACGCGCTTCATCTTACAGGTCTCGAACCTGACGGGTTATACCCCGACGTACTGCTTTTGACGATACCATGCCACCATAAGGACGATTTGGCCTCTTTCTGGACAGACTGGCTTTTCGGCTGAGTCCATGCTTTGTCTTCTTGGATAGAGCAATCTTATCGCCGCTTACTGCGCACACTCCCCCTGCTCGATAATTCTTGCGACGATGTATCACACGTCGACCGCCAGGGGTTTTAACCATGCGATTCGCTCTACTTCTTGTAAGCATACCTGGTCTTGGCATTGTTTCTCACCAATTGTTTCTTCTCGGACGCTTCGGTATGTGCTTAAAAAACCGCCG
>DAOWDY010000142.1 GCA_030638785.1 Candidatus Thorarchaeota archaeon | reverse complement strand
GTGAACAACCTTCTCCCACACCTCAATGCATGGCAGAATGTTGAGTTAGCAGCACGAATCGCTGGAGTGCCAAAGAAGGTGCGTCAGGAACGTGTTGATAAACTCATCAAACTAGTCGGGCTTGAGGAGCGGAAACGCAACAAGGCAACTACTCTCTCTGGTGGAGAACGTTCACGAGTTGCCATTGCAGCTTCACTGGTCAACTTGATTGACACTGAGGGTAAGGGACTCGTGCTCTGTGATGAGCCAACTGGAGACCTCGACCCTGAAACAGCACAGCGTGTTCTGGATTTGTTCAAGGAGTTAAACGAGACCCTTGGAACTTCATTCTTCATTGTCACTCACAGCCAGCAAGTTGCTTCAACGGCTGACGTGACAGTCGAGATTCGTGATGGGATTGTATCAGGCCTTCACCAGACTGGTATCGACCTCGATGACCTTGGTGGTACAAGGATTGTAAGACTTGACAACAATTACAGACTTCCAATGCCAACCGATCTTCTAGAGGCGGCAGGGAACCCAACAGAATTTCAAATCAGCTATGAAGACGACCGTTTCGTCCTAGTTCCACAGGTTGGAGAAATCGCAGAGAGAGTCCAAAAGATTCGAACCTGCAGAGTCTGTGGTCATGAGATTGCTCTAGGCAAATTCATCTGCTCGAATTGCGGCAGCACAGTATAATCACTGTGGTACCCCGAGATCTTCCAGATGACCTGAACATGAAAGCTGTTAAGGATATCCAGCTGGTTCCGGCGAATCCTTCCGCTTGAACAGGGCTATCATCTCTTCAATACATCTCCAATTTCCCATAAGACTGCGAATTTTAATTCGAACACGTTTTAGAATCCTGACTTTTCTCCCTTCAAGCAGATTCTCAAGCGCTTTACAGATCTCAATTCCCTCTGCATCAAAATCCGTAAGAATCAGTACGTTACCTTTTTGACCTGCCTCTTTTACGATATGATCCACAAGTTGTTCGCGTGTTTTATTTGTTTGAGTCTTTATCATGGGCACAGTTACACCAAGGTTTCTCAAAATTCTAATATCTCTCTTGCCCTCAACAACAATCAGTAGTGGATTATATTTCTCGGGTACATCCTGAAGAATCTTCAGAAGCACTCGTTCATTTTCCCTGAGAGGTCTTGTACTTCGATACTCCACACCTCTCCACCTATCCATCTACTAGCCTGGTGTGATGGCTATCTTCATACTCTCACCAGAACCCATCATCTTTAGAGCAGATTCTAAGTCTTTGAGGGGCTTTTCATGTGTGATTAAGACCTCTGTATTGATATCCCCTGCAATTAGCAGCTTCAGTGCTTGCTCTACATGTTTAGGCGTAAGATGGAATACGCCCTTGATTGTTAATTGGCCATAATGAAATCGTACAGTATCAATCTCGAATTTGGTGCCTGAAGCAGCTCCTCCGAAGAGAACGGTAGTCCCAGCATCTCTGGTCATGTCCACTGATTGTTCCCACGTGGAAGGTAGTCCAACTGCTTCAATGACAACATCTGCTCCGTACCCCTCAGTTTCTTCTCGCACACGTTGAACAGGGTCTTCTTTTGTTGGATCCACAACAATATCTGCTCCAGCCTTTAGAGCGAGGTTTCTCCTCAACTCCGATAGGTCTGATGCAATCACTGTTGAGGCACCGTTCTTCTTTGCAAGCATAATCAACATCTGACCGATTGGTCCTGCACCAATCACAGTGACTGAATCTCCAAGTTCAATATTGGATTCTTCTATCCCATGTACAACACATGCCAAGGGTTCAGTCAATGCTGCATCTCTGAATGATAGACTATCTGGAATTCGATGCGTATTCCATTCAACAACTGGTGCTGGTACTTTGATATACTCAGCATAAGCGCCATTAACAAATGAGGTCTTCAGCTGGGCGCAGAGATTGGGACGGTTTTTTTTACAGAAATAGCATATTCCACATGGTGCGGAGTTTGTTGCAACAACTCTCATACCAGGTTCAAAGCCCTCTACTCCTGAGCCTACTTCTTCGATGGTCCCAGAATACTCGTGGCCAAAGAGGGTAGGAATACTCTGAAGCAGAACTGGATGACCGCGTTTGTATGTCTTGACATCTGTTCCACAGGTGAGTGCTGTTCCGACTTTTACAAGAAGTTCTCCTGGGCCAATTTCTGGGACATTTGTTTCTTCATACCTGATGTCCCCAATATCATAGTAGACTGCCGCCTTCATCTTCCGTGTCATAAGAAGCTCCGTTCAAAATGAGTTCAAGCCGTGTTTAAATCACTTGCTAACTCTCCGTTGTGGTCCCACCATAAGGCTTAATCTTGGATTTCGTAGGCGATACATGACCAGCAATGAAGATTAAACCAAGATATCCAGAGACCATCGTCTATGAATCAGAGGCTGTATGGGATGGGGAAACTGGAGGTACTGCAACTGTCACTGACAACAGGACAATCGTCTTTGACACTCCCAAGACCTATGGAGGACGGGGGGAAGGTGTCTGTCCTGATGAGATGTTTGTTTCTGCTATCGTTGGCTGCCTGATCAATACCTTTCTTGATTTCAAGAGGAAAACCATGCTTGAACTCATCGCCCTCAAACTAAACGGTGCTGCTACAGTCAAGCTTGATAGTGAGGGTTACAATATTATCGGGATTAAAATTGAGGGCGAGATTGTTGTCGATAGTGATGACCTGGATTATGTTGATAGAGCTATCGAGATGATGAAGAAATACTGTCATTTGACACGGTCAATCAGTGATTGCATTCCAATTGAATATGATATTGTGGTAAAAGGCGAGGAAACGGAGGATTAGCCTTTTAGTTCCTTCATCAATTTCCTGATTCTTTCCATGTATTGCATCATATTGTCCCAATACCCTCCTTGAAAGAATACACTGTCACAGTCGTTACATTGCCAAAAAGTATCGTAGGTGTTGTATGTCTTTTCGAAGACATGGTCTTTCACCCTATCTTTTGTATCCGCAGTTATCTCCTCTAGCACACCATTACACTTTGAACATCTAGCTATTGAAGGATCAATTTTTGGTTGGATATCAAACCAAAAGAATACAGATGCTACTTTTTCTTCAACAGAGGGTTCTCGAACCAGCATACCATCTAGTTTCCTATTATTTGCTCTTTGAAACAATTCTTCATCAGCTGTTAGAAGTGCCCTTCCTTCTTCCTCTGCGATGGCTAATGCGTCATCATCATCAATGTTTCCGTAATAGATTGTATCATGTCCAGTAAGTCTTAGCCAAAGAGCTACTTTTCCAAGCATTGCATCAACTACGAACTTCAAAGCTTCTCACCAAAGAACAGTCTGGCTGCGTTCTTCCACATTACGTTCTCTATCTCGTCCTGAGTAACTTGAGGATATCCAGCATCCAGAAGTACGTTAGGGATTTCTAGATTTGCGAAGAAATCAACCCAGTCCACTAATTCCATCATGTGCTCGAAGAGTGGGAAATCACTTCCCCACAACATTCTATTTGGGAACACACGGAATGATTTTGCATCAACAATCATCTGATAGAGCTTTATGGGGGTTCTCGCCGCGAACATCTGCCAACCAGATACATCTACATACACATTGGGGTTCTTCGCAGCGACCATCAGGGTTTCATCAACCCAAGGAGCACCAACGTGTGCAAGGATTATTTTCAACTTGGGAAAGTCTGCAGCGACTTTGTCCACAAAAACAGGTCTAGCATACTTCACATGTTTATACCGTGATGTGAATCCCTGATGTAGTAGGACTGGGATTCCAAGTTCAGCTGCCTTCTCATAGAGAGGATAGTACTCATCATCGTCAGGGTAGAACCCATTTGGAGGGTACATCTTCCACCCAATGCATCCCTTCTCTGTGACAGCACGTTCAAGTTCAGCAATCCCCTCTTCCCCCCTTCTTGGATCTATTCCAACAAAGGTGTAGAGAGAATCTTCCCCTTCTATCTCGTCTACATGCCAGTCAGTCTTTTCTGTAAGAGTTAGAGGCATTTCCTGATTTAGACCACTGTCGATGGGTAGTATAATGGCTCTCTCAATGCCTGCCTTGGTCATGGCTTGCTTGAGATTAATTGCTGGCGAATCAAGTTGGGGAGTAGAACCATTTCTCTTAGCAGCAATTCTTCTAGCTTCCAAGTCCTTCTCACTGATTATATCACGAATCCAAGTGTGAGCATGAGCATCAATGACTCTCATTGTTATTCGACCTCCCAAGAATCAGGGTCACCACCCAACTCTCTTGAAGCAACTTTCAATTCATCTACGACATCAAGTGAAACACTTATGCCACCAATAGGCAATCGCCAACCCGTTCCATGATAATCGGTTCCACCAGTTTCAATCAGTCCAATCTCCTTACTAGCCTTTATGACTTCAGCTGGATCATCTTGAATTTGAAAGTGAGAATAATCATAGACGGTTTCAACACCCATAAGACCCAACTCTTTCAGTTCAAAAAGAGCATCGCGAATTATTGGGACGTCTATAGTCAGTGGGTGTGCCAATACTGGAACAGCTCCAACCGCTCTTAGAAGGGATATTGCATCACTAATGTCAAGCTTTTCCTTGTCGACATATATCGGTCGCCCTCTATTCAAAAAACGGTTAAAAGCTTCATCCATATCCCCTACCACACCTCTGTCAATCAGTATTCTGCCGATGTGGGGGCGTCCTGGGCTTTTCACACCCTCTAATAATAGATCTAAATCTTCTTTTCCTATACTAATTCCGATGTCTTTCAGCTTCCCAAGCATCTTTGAAAACCGAGCCAGTCTAGCATCTCTAAGCCACTTGAGTTTGGCAGAGAGCTGATTACTATTCTTTGGGACGAAGTATCCTAACAAATGCGCCTCTTTCATACCATATTTTGTACTAATCTCAAGACCTGGGATTCTTACTAGATTGTCTGGAGCTGATGCTAACATGAACTCCTCTAGCCCATCCAATGAATCATGGTCTGTCAAAGAAATGCCAAGAAGTCCCGCTTCACTGGACATCCGTACAATGTCTCGAGGAAAATCTCTCCCGTCCGAAATTGTTGAGTGTGTGTGAAGGTCAGCACGGCCCATCATTATGTTTCGCCTCCTGTATCAATCTCTCCACAAGATCTCTTACTTTGTGGCATGCTTTTCTGACCTCATCCCTGGACATGGTGTCTCTTGAGGGACAATCTTTGTCAACAACGCATTTTCTCTTCTTGACGTCATACACAATTGGATAGAATCTGCACCCGTCTGGTCGGTTCTCGTATATTTTGCATTCTTTACTCTCAGGGTTGTAGAAATAGCAGTGTCCGTCAATATTTCGTAGTTCACAAAAACCATCTTCTGTCTTCACAAGATAGGCATCTCTATCATATCCTAACGCATCAATCCGGACAGCTTCACGTTTCGTGAGAGTCATCTCTGTATCAACACAACATAATCGGACTTGTTCACATGTACCATCATGGTTACAATTGAAGTGTGTCACTACTCTGCTACTCCAATAATTTGTCGTCAGATTGCGGTTTATCGATCACAGCGCTGATGACGCGATCAATTCCCTACTTCTTCATCATTCGACGATTCATTTTAGAAGTTGACAGATAAATGCGTCTTGGTTTGGAGTGGATATCATTCTACACCCTTTCTAAGAAGGCGACGGGAGGGTGAGAGATCTTTGGAAATGTTAGACGCTGATGATTGTGACTTGTTAATTGAAAGACCATCAAAAGCAGTTAGGGGTCGACCTGTGATTTTTAGAAATGCTCTGGCTCTAACTGCATAGAGATAATTCATAGGATTAGGTTGGCCTACAGCTCCTAGGAGAGTCCTTCTCCTTCCACCAATGAGATTTAGTAATCGGTCGAGTAGATTCATCCTTAAACGTCCCAGATTAATCACTCAGGGATAGAAGAAAAGGTTTTCCAAGCAGACAATTCCGAAACATGTCACAGCCAAAGCACTAAAATGGAATGACCGAAACGGCGACTGAGCCCTACAAAGGTGTTGATATTCCAATGCGTATTGCAGTTCTTGATCGAAATCGATGCAGACCTAAAGACTGCTCACACGAATGTCAGAGATTCTGTCCTAGAGTCCGTACTGGAGATGAAACAGTAGTCTTTGAAGATGGACCTGACAAGCCCCCCACAATTGTTGAGGCTCTCTGTTCTGGTGAAGCAATATGTGTGAAGAAATGTCCTTACAACGTCATACAAATTGTCAACCTTCCTGAAGAACTTGAAAGTGATACCAGTCATCGCTACTCAGTTAATGGATTCAAGCTCTTTCGATTACCAATACCAAAAGAGGCACGAGTATTAGGTCTCATCGGCCCCAATGGAGTTGGTAAGACAACTGCAATCAGGGCGCTTGCAAGTGAGCTCAAACCTAATCTTGGACGTGTAGAGGATCCACCAGAGTGGGATGAAATCATCCGTGCATATAGAGGGTCGGAGCTCCAACCTCTCTTCGAGAGAATCCAGAATGGTGAAGTGGTTCCCATTCTCAAACCGCAGACAATCACAGATTTACCTAAGGTTCCAACAATAGCTGACAAACCAATAAGCGATTTACTTGAGAGTGTCGATTCATCTGGACGTCTCGAAGAAATGAAGGACGGCATGAATCTGGCCGAAATTTGGGATCGTCCTATCAAATTTCTAAGCGGTGGTGAACTCCAGAGAGTTGCTATCACCGCAGCAATAGTGCGAGAAGGGGACATCTACTTCTTCGACGAACCAACTGCGTACTTGGATGTACGTGAGCGATTACGAGTTGGGAGAGCAATACGTGACCTTGCAGAGCTTGGCAAGACCATCATCGTTGTAGAACACGACCTATCAATTCTTGATTACGTGTCCGACCTTGTGTGTATGTTCTATGGTAGTCCTGGAGTGTATGGGATTGTTTCCCATCCTCATGGGACAAGGGTTGGTGTGAACATCTTCCTCGATGGCTACATCCCTGATGAGAACATGAGATTCCGTGATACTGTCATTTCATTCAAAGGTATGACCGCTCAAGATGAACAGTACACATCTTCAGAAACTCTCATAGAATATGGTGACATGAAGAAGAAATTCGAAGACTTCGAACTTGAGATACGCGGTGGTAGGGTCGCAAAGGGACAACTGGTTGGCATCCTAGGTCCAAACGGTATAGGAAAGACCACATTTGTGAAGATGCTTGCAGGGGAATTAGAACCAGATGAGGGAGAGATTCCCACACAGACCGCAGCAGGATTTGATCTTAGAATCAGCTACAAACCTCAATATATTGAACAGGATTATCCAGGTAATGTCAGGATGTACCTTCGAGAGGCTGGAGGCAATACCGTCGATACAGCAGACTTCAAGACCGCGGTGCTTCGCAAGCTTAGTCTAGAGCATCTTATTGAACACCAAGTGACTGATCTCAGCGGTGGTGAACTCCAGCGCGCAGCTATTGCTGCTTGCCTTGCTCAAGATGCTGATATCTATCTGTTTGATGAGCCATCCGCTTTTCTAGACATTGAACAAAGACTTGCTAGCTCTGACGCAATCCGAAGAATGATTCAGAATAAACAGAAGACCGCCTTTGTTGTAGAGCATTCAATCTTGATGGCGGATTATCTGAGCGATAGCATGGTCGTCTTCGGTGGTACACCTGGGAAGAAAGGTAAAACATCCACTGTCACAACCTTACGAATTGGGATGAATGCCTTTCTCCGACAGATGGGCGTTACATTTAGACGAGACCCACAGACTGGGCGACCCCGGGTCAATAAAGGTGGTAGCCAGTTAGATCAGCAACAAAAGGCAAGTGGAGATTACTATTACATAGGTAAGTAAGCAACTTCCGCACTCAGTTAGTAAGAAACACCATCAACGCGATGACAAAGTAGTATACCTGAAATGTGCTAACCATAAATCGTTCGATTAATCCCATGTAGTCGCTTGTGATGAAAACACCAGACATGATTACAAGTGCAAGTGCAACGAATGCTGAAACCAATGAGAATGTCGCAAATGAGCTCCATACTACTACTGAAGTAAGTCGAAACCACATTGCCACCATTCCTACAATTCCTAAAATTCCCGAAATTGCTATCAAAGTCAGATGCATCTTGCCTGTCGTAGTTACTATTTCTCCACCAGCATCAAGAGGAAAGAAGAGAGCTACCAAGACTCCTAATGCACCGCTAATCACGAACAAAATAGGGCCTATAACTGAACCTTCTCCATTGTTCACACCCCAATGAAATCCTACATAGAAAATGAATAACAACACACTCGATGTGATGAGGAACTTATCCAAGAGCTTCTTATTGGGTGCGTCAACTGCGACGAGAGAGCTGACATCTTTGCGAACGTGACTATACCCCGGTTGCAAGTAACCTCCGAGAATCCACATTACTGTATAGAGAATCGGACTAAGCATTCCACAAATAGCTAGAATTTGAAATAAGCTCATGGTGATATCTTGACCTCCGGAATTATTACCTACTAATTAAGACGAGCCATATTTTCTGATGATGCTCATGTCTATCCATTTAGATGGTAGGAAATAGCATAGACCCCTCCGCAGAAGCTAATCTGTTCATAAGTAACAGTGAACTCATTTCTATTCATTGCCTCAATAAACAAATCTGCGGACCAATAGTATTCAGAATCATCCCATTCATGAGAATACTTCTTCCGGTTCTCATCGAACTCTTTCTCTGTTTGGAATGAAATGTCCCCAACTATCAGAAGTCCATCAGGTTCAAGTAGATCCTCTGCCATTCGACTGATAATTCGTTGCTTCTCTTCAAGTTTGAAATGATGCAAGACATAGGCAGATACAACTCTGTCGAAGGGACGGATTAATTCTGGAGGCCAATCGGTTCGAATATCCATCTGCAAGAGATTAGCTTCAGGAACTTTTTCTTCAGCCTTTTCAAGCATCCTTGAAGAATAATCAATTCCCCAAATATCACAGCCCTTGTCGGAGAATTTCTTTGCTAGGGTGCCAGTACCTATTCCAACATCCAGTATTCGCATGTTTGGTTTGGGTGCTGCCAACTGTACCATTCTGTCAAGTATCTTTTCGTATCCCAGAAAAGGGAAACCCCCAGACCATGCTTGAATTATCCGGTCATAATCATCCGCCCACTGATCAAAGAGTTCAGGGGTTCTTTCAGGATTCATCAGAAACACAACAACCTATCGAAGTGACGGCATCCAGTATTTCTTTCCTTTATCCTCTTTCTCCTTGTCCATATCGTGGAGAATCTTGACCGCCTCATTTCCACATTTTATCACATCAGATTCTCCTTTGACTTCGAATTCATCCCGTACTCTATTTGCGTAGACAGCACACACAGCACCGGTTCTAAAGCCAAAGATATTCCCGAGTGTAAAGAGAGTGGCTGCTTCCATCTCAAAGTTGACCACATTTGCCTTCTGCATGTCTTGGATTAGGGTGTCACTGAAGCTCTGAGTATATCCACCATATCCAGGTCTCGATTGTCCTAGATAGAAGGAATCGGTTGAGGCTGATATTCCCAGATGATAGTTCACACCTAACGAATCAGCCGCTTCAACTAATGCTAAGATCACTTCGTAAGAAGCGGATGCTGGATATTCTGGTCTAACGTATTGTTTGCTGGTACCATCAAGTCGAACTCCTCCAGTTGAGATAATGAGATCTCCAATCTCGATATCCTCTTTGAGAGTTGCTGTGGAACCTACTCGAATGAAATTTCGAGCTCCTACATTGGCAAGTTCCTCTATAACAATCGCAGTACCCGGTCCTCCAATTCCTGTTGAGCAAGCTGAGATTGGAGCTCCCTTGAATGTGCCTGTGTGAGTCACGAATTGTCTATGCTCTGCAACTTTCTTGAAATCATCCCATTCGCTGCTAATTCGGTCAACTCTCTGAGGATCTCCTGGGATGATGACTGTTTCAGCCACTTCTCCTTCTTTCACCTCAAGATGGTACTGCTCTCTATCTTGTGTTTCTGGACGCTTTGCCGAGACCCTCTTTCCGTTCATTCTCAATCACTCCTATGCTAATACGAACAATGATTTTACACTTTCGAACATTCAGGCGACATGCATTTAACACTAGAGGCTTCTTCGAAACCGGCAGGTTACTTGGTTGGCTGATTAAAATGACTGAGAGGTTAGATGAGCTGGATTTTTTGAGCTTAGGAAAAAGAGTTCGAATGCATCGACTGATGTATGAACATGGTCCTGGTAACGGGACTATGCTACTCCTCCCCATTGATCAGGGGTTGGAACATGGACCATCAACTTTCTTCCCAAATCCAGAATCTGAAGACCCTGGCTTTCAATTCCGTTTATCATCTGAGGGAGGTTTTTCGGGAATTGCACTGCATCTTGGATTGGCTGAGAAGTACGCCTACAAGTATGCAGGACGTGTTCCGATTGTACTGAAAATCAATGGTAAGACAAGGATTCCTTCGGATGCACAAGCTCTGTCTCCGATGACCGCTTCAATTGAGGATGCTGTACGAATTGGTGCGGATGCTATAGGATATACTCTCTATGTAGGTAGTCCCAATCAGGTTGCAGATTTCAATCAGTATCGTAAGGTCAAAGCAGATGCTGAGCGATTCGGAATGCCAATCATTCTGTGGTCGTATCCCAGAGGAGAGGCAGTTGAAGCAAAAGGCGGTAAGAAATCACTTTATGCAATAGATTATGCTGCACGAGTTGCAAATGAACTAGGAGCTGATTTTGTCAAACTGAATGTGCCTGAGGACGATCCTGATAGAAGATCACAGCAGCCAGCTCCCTATGACTCTCTAGACTTGTCATATGAAGAACGAGTACGTAAGGTAGTGAAGACTGCTGGAAAAACAAAGGTGTTATTTTCTGGTGGTAGTAAACTGAGCGACGAGGACATGATTAAGCGCGCTAGAGTTTGCATGGAACAAGGTGCTATAGGTCTCCTGTTTGGTAGGAACCTTTGGCAGCGACCTTGGAAAGAAGCCCTAGAAGCTACCAAGAAACTGAAGGAATTGATGCTTCAGGTATAGGATTTAGGAAGGTAACCTTTTTTCGTTTAATCGACACTATTATATGTACAGAGAATAGTATTCAGTGTAACTAGGGGTAGCAGGTTAAGAGGCGCTTCCAAAACGCCTTTAACAAAGTGATTTTGTGACTCAAGTCCGTGAGGGCGCAACAAATAGCTTCCCCACACTTTGCATAGGAGCGCGTTTAGTAATGGTTGAAACCACAATCAGCGTAATCAAAGCTGACATCGGTTCTCTGGCTGGGCATATTATTGTCCCCGAATTCTTGATGGATCTAGCAAGAAAAGAGCTTAAGGCAGCGGTTGAAAAGAAAATCATCAATGACTTCCATGTTTCTAACGCAGGTGATGACCTCGAGCTTATCATGACTCATCACAAGGGTGAGAACAATGAAGAAGTTCATCGTTTAGCTTTTGAAACCTTCATGAAAGGTACAGAGTTAGCCCGCGAGAAGAAGATCTATGCCGCAGGTCAAGATATCCTCTCAGATACATTCAGTGGGAATGTCAAGGGGATGGGCCCAGGTTCTGCGGAAATGGTGTTTGAAGAAAGAAAATCAGAACCTATTGCAGTTTTCATGGCGGATAAGACCGAACCTGGAGCGTACAACTATCCGCTCTTCAAGATTTATGCAGACCCGTTCAATACTCCTGGTCTTGTGATTGATCCGAACCTCCATGACGGATTTAGATTCGTTATTCAAGACATCATGAAAGAGGTTCCTTGTTTTGTTGATATGAAGGCTCCTGAGGAGATGTACGATATCCTTGCACTGTTAGGTAGTACAGGAAGATTCACGATCAAGAAGATTTACCGTGCAGATGGTATGATTACTGCATCTGTGAGCACTGACAAACTACATGCAGTTGCAGGAAAGTACGTTGGCAAGGACGACCCAGTTGCGATTATCAGAGCCCATTCAGGTCTACCTGCAATGGGAGAAATCCTAGAAGCGTTCACATTACCACATCTTGTTTCTGGATGGATGCGCGGATCTCATACCGGACCCTTGCTACCAGTCGGTCTGAAGGACTCACGATGTACAAGATTCGACGGGCCTCCACGAGTTGTTGCTCTTGGTTTCCAAGTTAGCAACGGAATGCTTATTGGACCTGTTGATCTATTCGATGATGTCGCGTTCGATATCTCTCGTCAGCGAGGAATGGAGATGGCAGATTACCTACGTAGACATGGACCATTCCAGCCTCATAGATTATCCGATGATCAGATGGAGTATACAACTCTGCCCAAAGTACTTGCTTCATGTGAGAACCGTTTTGTAGAGGAAGAGATTGTGCCCAAGGGTACCGTCAAAGACACATCTGAATCTGCTGAATAGAAAACCGAACGGGACCGCTGAGTCCCGTTTTCTTTTCCTTTTTTGAAAATTAGAAAAATCTAGCTTGTACGCTTGATGATGTGATAGCCAGATTTGGTCTTTACAGGATTGTGTGTCATCTGACCAACATTTAATGCGAAAGCTGCTTTTTCAAACTCGGGAACCATCTGACCCTTACCAAAGAGACCGAGGTCGCCTCCTTTTTTCTTTGATGGGCATGAACTGAATTTCCTAGCCATTTCTTTGAAATCGCTACCTTCTTGGATCATGCTAATAATCTCAAGTGCCTTGCTATGTTTCTCAACTAGAATATGGCTTGTACGTACTTTGCCTGCTTTTCCTTTTCCCAATTGACTTCACCTTATCTATCCGAATTGATTCTTGGAGATATTTCGAGCGTGTTGTCAAGTTAAACCTGCCCACATGAGCTCTACAAAGAATTCGCACCTATCGAAGGGTTTTATCTGGATTGGTGTGTATGTGTATCTGTTGAGAGGATGCAATTACCATGAGAGCAAGTCTATTTCACGAACATGGTGGTCCTGAAGTTTTTGAATACACTGATTTCCCAACTCCTGAACCAACTCCAAACCAAATTCTTGTTTCAATTAAAGCTGTGGCACTAAACCACCTTGATCTGTTTGTACGAGCTGGAATTCCAGGGATGAAGTTGGAAATGCCCCATATTCTTGGAAGTGACATCTCTGGTGTTGTGAAGGAGATTGGGCATTCTGGTATTGAGGGACTGGAAGAAGGACAGAAAGTTATAATCGATCCCGGATTGTCTTGTGGGACTTGCGAGTTCTGCAGAATGGGTGAGCAATCACTATGTGCAAAATACCAGATTATTGGAGAACATGTTCGTGGAGGATATGCGGAATTCATTGCTGTGAATCAAGAAAATGTGATTCCTATACCCAAGAGGAGTGGCTTAGATTTCGTAGAACTAGCCGCTACACCTCTGACATATATGACTGCATGGCGGTTGTTAATGACGAAAGGAAAACTTGCTCCTGGCGATGATATTCTCATCATTGGTATTGGCGGAGGAGTTGCGCTTGCAGCTCTTCAGATTGCTAAAATCGCAGGAGCACGTATCTTTGTAACTAGTTCATCAGACACCAAACTCGACAGAGCAAGGCTTCTTGGAGCGGATTTCGTTATCAACCATAACACGACTCCCGATTATCATAAGGAAATCGGACAAATCACTGATCGCCGGGGTGTAGATATTGTTCTCGATTCAGTTGGGGAAGCAACATGGTCGCGCAGTCTACGTAGTCTCAGAAAAGGCGGAAAACTTGTAACGCCGGGAGCGACTTCTGGACCACAAGCTACTACTAATGTCAATCTAGTTTTTTGGAATCAGCTTGAAATCCTCGGCAGTACAATGTCCTCTCGCTCAGAGCTTCGAGATGTATTGAAATTGGTGTGGAACAAGAATATACATCCGGTAGTTGATCGTATTTTTCCTCTATCGAAAGCCGCTGATGCCCATAGAGTACTAGAGAAGGGAGAGCAATTCGGAAAATTAGTTCTTCGCCCCTGATGTCACAGGGACTGAGTATGCTGAAGACCCAGTATTACCCCGGTACCCACCCCAGTCAGACACCCTTTCATTATCCTAGAATACATCCAAGAACCGGTGAACAATGAGAGTCGTTACTATCTGCATGCCTGAGTCATATGTTGAAGGCGTTGACAAACTGATCAAAAAAGGCATGTACCCGAATCGTTCCGAAGTAATTCGTATTGCCATACGGGACCTCCTAGTTGAAGAACTGTGGGGTGAGCGAAAACAGACAAATTCCGCACCCCTAATCGCTCAGATAGAAAAGATTGCTGCTGAGGCAGCAAGCGATATTGTACGGCCTGCGACATAACGGGTATGGCCGAATTAGCTTTTTCTAGGAATCTGACAATAGAAATTTGTATTTTGGGACCAATTTACGAGGAAATTTACCGTTCCCAACAACAATAATGTGGTGACAACAGAAATGATGAGAAAGTTTTTCGGTCGTAAAAAGGACGATGATGAAGAAAAAGAAGAAACTGAAGAAGTTGTAGAGGAAACTCCTAAGGAAACTCCTGAGGAAGCTCCTACTGCTCCCAGTGAGGAACCTGTTGAGGTTGAAGAGGAATCTCCTGAAGAGGTTGAAGCCCCCTCTACTGAAGGGGATACTGTCACAATGCCCTATCATGCGACCATACAAGATCGTTTGAAGTATATGCTCACAGAACCACCGCTCAATCAATCAATTGAGGCTCCTGATGAATTCATGCTTGAATTCATGGCGAT
>DAOWDY010000126.1 GCA_030638785.1 Candidatus Thorarchaeota archaeon | reverse complement strand
TCCTCAGTTGTACCCGCGTCAGAACCTGAGAGGTACTTCTCAATGACTTTCCTAGTTTCAGGATTATCCATCTCTTTTGCACTTGGACAGGTAACAAAGAGGCCTCCTGCTATGTCTTGCAAGAGTCGTGATATCTCATAGGGAAATCGTGTAACATTCTGCTTGCATATGTTTGCAAGAAGGATATCAACCAAGTAATTGCCTGCAGGAGTCTTGCTTCCTGCAGCCGAGCAGGCTATACCGCAAGAGTAGAGGGTTTCATTGAGATGAGTCATCTCAGTGATTTTATCCCGAATGTGTGAAGCTCCAGCCACACCATTATACTCTGCTATAGTTGCAGCAGCTCCAATTAAAACATCACCAACCCCAACCTTACATCCTCCATAACTTTGCCGGTGGTAAGCGGCAAATGTATCTACAAGACGCCCACAAAATTCAGTCTCTCCATTCATGAATATACGTTCGTGAGGGACGAAAACATCATCAAATACGACTAGACACTCCTGTCCTCCATAAACTGGATTTCCACAATCTATGTCACCAGTAGGACTTTCATCTAGGCGGCGAAGATCACAAGATTGCCTTCCGTAATAGTAGGTTATACCCTTAGCATCAGCAGGAACAGCACAACAGATTGTGAAGTCTTTGTCCTCATTTCTCATGGCAAGGGTTGGCATTATCAAATGCTCATGCGAGTTCACCGCTCCTGTTTGATGTGCTTTCGCTCCTCGAATTACAACTCCATCATCTCTTCTTTCAACAACATGAACATAGACATCAGGGTCTTTTTGTTCAGAGGGGCGTTTTCCTCTATCACCTTTTGGATCTGTCATACATCCATCAACAATCCAATCATTTTCCTCAGCGTGTTTGATATATTCCAAGAATCGTTGATGGTAGTCTGTCCCGTGTTTCTCATCAATCTCAAAAGTTGTCAGGAACACTGCGTTGAGTGCATCCATACCAACACATCGCTGAAAACATGTGCCGGTTTTTTGACCAAGGACTCGTTGCATCTTGACTTTATCCTGGAGGTCTTCTGTGCTTTGATGTAAGTGACAGAACCTATTAATTGACGCTCCAGTAACTGATGACTTGACTGTCATTATCTCTCTGAATTCCTCATCCTGTGCTAGATCATATGTAAGAGCAACAGAGTTGATTGATGCCCTTATGATTGGATGATCCACAGGATTCTCGATTTTTTCACCGAGCATGTATACAGTCAAAGGTCCACGTTTTCTCAGACTCTCAATGTATTCCGCTCCATTCATTAATGTCATTTGGAATGCACCCCGTTAATAGAAGGATATCATTCAATGGAATAAATGAGTACTAAAGTGATTTTTCTTTTTGATTGTTATTCAAGATTGAACCACTATCGTCCTTTTAGAAACTGGCCAAGTTTCTCCGTATCAACTTGTATGTTGAATATCTCGCGATGTAGTTTGAAGCCCAACCGCTCATTGATTGCTATCATTGGAGCATTGGAAGTTGCAGTACTTGTGGATATCGTCTTAATATCGGGAAATTTTTCACGGACCTTCAGAAGCATTGCGGCTTTTACCCACTTGCCCTTCCCCTTACCACGATACTTCTGATCAACTCCTGTTAGAAGTTGTTTCAATAGGGGAGCCTTTGAAGGATGATAGATAATATCTGTTAAACCAGAGATATCTCCATTCTTCTCACGTATCACTGCAGTAAGCCAAGTTTCTCCTGTTTTTACAGATGTATCCTCATACTTCCTCCAAAGCTCAGGAGTATAGACAGTGTGTCCAACATCAAGCTCATCTAAGGGCATTTGATTATACACTTCTGTATATTTCTTACAATAATCTTCAAGAATATTATCTGGTATCGATGAATAAATCATCAAAGACGCATCAGGGGATTTCTCTGTTCCCTCACTTTCCCATTTCTCAACCATATTCCAATCTACTTTGTCCATACTGAGTCGATTGATACGCATCTCTAAAGCCTCCGTTCCTCCCAGCAATCGATTCAACTCTCTTCCTTCCTTTTCTGCAGTACCCCCTAGGACAAGGCGTTTCTTTCTTTCAGCAGCAAAATCGTAGACTAGCTTTAAGAGATCTAGGCCAATTCCCCTCCTTCGATATTCTTTGAGAACAGCCATACTTCTCACTATGACCATGTGTTCATTGCCAGAGTAAGAAGGTGAAGTTTCTTTGAAGACACACAGTTGAAGCCATGCAACTATTTCACTAGGGTTTTCCTTCATAGAAACAGCATAGGAGTTGATTTCAAATTCATCAATAGATGTTTTCTCCCACTCTTCATATACCATATCATCTTCAACTGGATCTCCAGGAAAAACCTCGGAATTCCTCTTTCTGCGATATTTGTGGAATTTAGTCCATTCTTTTTTCGATGCTGTCGTTACGTCGAATTGTTGAATATCATAATCCTTCATTGGATTCTCCTCACCTCTGACAGTGGCGGATAATTGGTCAAAGAAGAGGAATCTGCTTTCTAATAAATCATAATGGAGAAAATTCCATTCTAAGATATTTGAGCTGAGTATGCATCAACTACATTTTGTAGAAGCATTGCTATGGTCATCGGTCCCACACCACCGGGTACCGGAGTGACACATAGAGCCTTCTTCTTGACTTCCTCAAAGTCGACATCACCAAGGGGTGTCGAAACATCGATCACAACTGCCCCCTCTTTGACCATGTCCGCGGAAATATAGTAGGGGTCCTCCTCTGCTTTGCGTCTTCCAATTGCAGTCACAAGAACATCTGCTTGAAGTGTGAAGGAAGGAAGATCTGCTGTCCGTGAATGACAGACTGTAACTGTTGCATTTCGATTGAGCAAGAGGAATATCAGGGGTTTCCCAACGATCATAGAACGATTGATGATTACTGCGTGTTTCCCAGAGAGGTCCTCCATTCCAATTGCATCAAGCATAGTGACAATCCCGTGGGGTGTCGCAGCACTTAGTTCTTCACCACCATAGAACAATCGATAGATGTTTCCAGGTGAAAAACCATCAACATCTTTCAATGGGTCAATTGCACTGATAATCTTCTTCTCATCGATGTGCTTTGGTAGTGGAAGTTGAACCAAAATACCATGTACCGCCTTGTCATGATTTAATTCGTCGATGAGCTTGAGAAGATCTTCTTCGCTTGTATCCTCTGAGAGCCCGTGATGGTCAGACAAGATACCTGCTTTATTGGAGGCTTTGTGTTTCATTCGAACATACATCTCTGAGCCAGGGTCTTCACCTACGATCAAAGTCACGAGTTTTGGAGCCATTCCATGTTTCTCAACAAGTGCCTCAACCTCTGCTTTGACCCCTTTCCTGATCCGATTAGATAATCGACGTCCCTTGATAACATGGTCTTCACAGATTGGTTTGGGTTCATCGCCGCTGGACACAATACTTCCTCCTATTTAGAATACTCCGGTAATGTTACCCTCTTCATCAATATCCATTCCATGAGCGGCTGGAACTTCTGGTAATCCTGGCATAAGCCGTACATCGCCCATATATACAACCACAAAACCCGCACCACTGCTGACTGACGCCCCCATGACCTCAGCGACATCCTCTCTAGGACGACCTCTGAGTCCTTTGTTATCGGAGAGGCTGAATTGAGTCTTGGCAATACAGATTGGAAGCTTACCATATCCTCGCCTCTCTAGGGATTTTAGAATTCCACGTGCTCCAGTCTGATACTCTACTGCCCTCGATCCGTAGACATTAGTCGCTACCTTCTCAATCTTTGTTTGTAATCTATCCTCCAGATCATAGGTATATTTGATGTCGCTCTTCCTATTCTCTAATGTATCAACAACAACAGAGGCCAGACCTTTTCCACCCTCACTTCCCTTTGCAAAGACCTCTGATACTTCCATTCTCCACCCTTTACGCTTACAGAAAGTACGTAAACAAGCAATTTCCTCCTCTGTGTCGTCAGGAAATCTGTTCAACGCGACCACAGCTGGAGCTCCAAATTTCTCCATATTTTCCATGTGTGCTTCAAGATTTGGGAATCCATCTTCGAGGTTGTCATAACCATGGTGCTTCAATGCCCGAATTGTAGTAACAACAACAACTGCATCTACATTGAGATCTCCAGCTCGCGATACAACATTGAAGAATTTCTCAGCACCTAGGTCCGCTCCAAAACCAGCCTCAATAACAACATAATCAAAGAGACGTAAAGCAATATCTGTGGCAATGATTGAACTTGTTCCGTGCGCTATATTTGCAAACGGTCCTGTGTGAACGAATGCAGGTGTCTCCTCAACTGTCTGGACAAAGTTTGGTTTAAGAGCATCTCGAAGAAGCACAGCCATGGCGCTGTCAGCCTTTAGGTCTCTGGCAAACAGCTCTTTCATTTCCATTGTTCTTGCTACGAGGATGTTCCCAAGTCGTTTCTTAAGGTCTTCATAGTCTGTTGAAAGACCCAGGATTGCCATTATCTCAGAGGCAGCTGTGATAAGAAAGGAATCTTCTCTTGGAAATCCATCAAACCGACCACCTAAACCAACAATCACCTTTCTTAGAGCACGGTCATTCATATCCAATGCGCGCGGCCAATACACCCTTCGAACATCTAGTTCAGGTTCCATATCATGGTGGATGTGATTGTCAATCATGGCACTAAGCAAGTTGTGTGCAGAAGTTATTGCAGGAAAATCTCCTGTAAATAGAAGGTTGATCTTCTCAAAAGGAACAACTGTTGATTTCCCACCACCAGCTGCTCCACCTTTAACACCGAAAACCGGACCTAATGATGGTTGCCTGAGTGTGACAACGGCATTGTGGCCTAAAGAATTAAGAGCCATCGAAAGTCCGATTGAGTTTGTTGTCTTCCCCTCACCCGCGGGAGTTGGATTAGTTGCTGTGACAAGAATGAGTTTGCCTTTTCTCTTTCCAAGCGATTTTCGAATGTTAAGATCAATCTTAGCCATATATTTACCATAGAATTCCAGATGTTCATCAGGAATGCCTGCCTTCTCTGCTACGTCCTTAATTGGAATCATCCACCATCACCTACGAAAACATCCAAACACTACGATTCAAGAATTAACAATCATTGATAAAAGCAGCTCTCTAGCATGAGGGATTTTCATTGACGTAGCGTCGATACGGTTCTTAATATATTCGATATCGAATATTTTACCGAATTACTATGAGAAAGAGGGTTTTAGTAATCTCGATCATGCTTGTATTGTGTCTTAGCTCCTTCTCCTATCCCCTATCAGCTTCTGCGCAAGATGACTTAGCAGATGTGAATGTTCTCGTCATTATTGCAACCAGCTTTGGTTGGAACTACTTTGATATTGTGGAAATTCTACAGGGGTGGGGAGTGAGTGTCACTACAGTGGCATCAAGTACAAGTCTGACAGTCGCTTCATGTGTGAATCGTGAACCAAGACCTGTGACCGCAGATATTTTGGTTGGTGATTTAGATAACGAAACACTTGACCAATACGATGCACTTGTAATCCCTTCAGGGGGTCATTGGGATGGTCTCTGTAGTAGAAGAGTTGTAAGGAACCTGCTTGCAATAGCACATGAAAGGGGACTTGCTATCGCAACAATGTGTATTGGAAACAGAGTTGTCTGTCGCTCCAATTTGATGCTGAATGGCTCAAAAGTTGCTTATTATGGTATGACAAATTCCGAGATGCGAAGCAAAGGAGCTACTGTAGTTTCAGGTGCAGTCGTTGTTTCGGATAATAGGATTATCACAGGAGGTTCAGGTAGTGGTCCTCCTGATGGATATCAAGGGGCACCAACATACCTAGTAATGGTAGAGCTAATCAAGGAGATTCTGGGATATTCCTATGTTCAAGATACCTCTCTTGAACCACAAGAAGGGGAATTGGATACTGAGTTTCAACTCACGGT
Organism: Candidatus Thorarchaeota archaeon; assembly: GCA_030638785.1. Classification (GTDB taxonomy): domain Archaea; phylum Asgardarchaeota; class Thorarchaeia; order Thorarchaeales; family Thorarchaeaceae; genus MP5-2226. Next base: position 2,086 of record DAOWDY010000126.1, on the reverse strand, counting down.
ATCAATTCATAATCCTTGTATAGATCTCGAAGGTGTCAATTCATCTGAAATAACGGAAATCAGTGCAATTGTCTACTCGAAGTCTAATTCATCTCTTGTTCAGACTGTCGCTTTGGAACAGATATACGGTAGCTCATTTGAATACATAGCCAATTTCACAGCACCAGGTTATGGTGTGTTTGGAATCGATATCGAAATTGAAGATGCTGAGAGTGTTGTTGAGGTTGAGAGAGATGCAACAAGCTTTGAAGTGTTGGATTCTCCTCCTCAGGACTTCAGTGTAGATCCCATTCTAGTAGCGGCAGTTGTACTGATACCAGCAGTTATTGGTATCATCTATGTATTCGTTAGAAGAAGAGGAATATCATGAGCGAATCGCCTGTCCAAAAGAACATAAGACTGATTGTAATCCATGTTCTATTGGTTGATTTGTATGACAAAACTCCCACTAGAAGCACTTCCTGATGCTCTTCCTGATGCAATTGAAGTTGAGAAACATGTGATATGCACTTACTATGTTAGATTGCCACCCTTCATGGATGCACGAGAAGTTGCTCAAGCGGCTGCAGTCGAACAGAGTACGGGAACATGGACACTAGTTCCCGGAGAAACTGCCCAAGTCAGAAAACGTCATGTTGCGAAAGTCATCGGCCTCTATGAGGTCCCACAATATGAGTATAGCATGCCCAGTGACCTGGATAAACGACATTACATCCTTCAGGTAGCTTTTCCATGGGAGAATTTTGGGCAACAGATTCCAATGCTCTTGTCGACAGTTATTGGAAATATATCTCTGGGCCCAGTCAAATGCCTCGACATGAGATTTCCAAAGAGCTGGTTGAAGGGTTTCAAGGGACCCAAGTTTGGAATCAAGGGGCTCAGAAAACTACTGGGAGTGAAGGATAGACCCTTCGTAAACAACATGATCAAACCTTGTGTGTATACTTCTGCAAAGATGGGAGCTAAACTATGTTACGAGGCTGCAGCAGGTGGAGCAGACATCATCAAGGATGATGAGCTTCTTGCGAATGCGAGTTTCAATACTATTGAGGAACGAATCCCCCGCTTTATGGATGCAATTGACAAGGCAGATGCCGAGAAGAACGAGAAGACTCTCTATACTGTCAATATCACGGACAGTGTATCTAAGATGTTCGAGAATGCAGAGAGAGCAATTGAGATCGGTGCAAACGGTCTTATGATTAATTTCATGGCAGTCGGATATTCTGCATTCAGACAGGTTTGTGAGGACCCTTCACTCAATGTTCCAGTCTTAGCTCACATGGATGTCGCAGGAGCGATTTCATACTCGCCCAATATTGGAATATCAACAAACATCGTTATTGGCAAGCTCCCGCGTATCTGTGGCTCCGACATCACCGTCTTTCCAGCTCCTTATGGAAAAGCACCGATGCTGCGAGAGAGGTTCTTTCAGATGGCACACAACATGATCATGCCATTGCATCACATTGAACAGACAGCTCCAATGCCAAGCGGAGGTATAAGTCAAGGCCACGTGGAAGAAGTTATAGAGGACTTAGGACCCGACATCGTGATAGGAACTGGCGCGGGTATCCATGCGCATCCCGATGGCCCCCGTGCAGGAGCCATTGCATTTAGACAGGCTATTGATGCAAAGATGCAGGGAATTCCAGTAAGTCGTTATGCCAAGGAGCATGATGAACTGAAGAAAGCAATGGAGACCTGGGGTTCAAAGAAGACTGGCTTTGATCTTTGAAAGGAGGGTTATTCTCAAATTGTCCGCTGGAAAGATTTCCGACCAAGTCCTTCAGTGGCTTCTTGAACCATCCAATCCTAGTGTTCGATATTGGACCTTGACAGAGATTCAGGAGAAAGACCATGATGATCCTGAAGTCTTGAAGACGCGAGACGCAATAATGGCTTCAGATTGTGTGAGATCAATCCTTCAGGCTTTGAAACCAGATGGCCACTGGGAGTCATACGATAACATGTACCTCCCCAAGTATACTGCAACGACCCACAATCTACTCATCTTAGCAGAGTTTGGTGCAATCCCCAATAAGGAGATACAAAGAGTCATCGAGTACGTCTATCTCTTTCAACG
>DAOWDY010000251.1 GCA_030638785.1 Candidatus Thorarchaeota archaeon | reverse complement strand
GTGCCTTTATCATAATGCCATCATGACCAGTGTTGGCTATAATGGCTAGTTCTCCCTTTGGGATCATTTTGAATATATTGACAGCATCTTCAAGTGGTACTGCCTCATCTCGATCGCCTTGTACAATCAATGTTGGTACAGTTATGTTTCGTATCCTTTCTCGTGGGAATTCATCGGGATTCGTCCACATCATGGAGATATTCCTCAATAATTCCTCCCAATAATTTTCACCATATACTGGACTATGTGCAGCCTTCAGCGCCGCTGTGAATTCTGGAACTGACTCTAGAAGCTTAGATACATCCACATCTCCAGGACCATTGATCCCGAATGATTTCAGACCATGAAAATAATGATCAGAAACCTCAGATAGGACGCCTCCCGCAACAATGGCCTTCGCAGTATCTGGATATTCTATCCCTAACTCTAGAGCAATCTGGCCACCATCACTCCACCCGCAAACAAGAGGTTTCTCAAGCCCCAATTCCTCGATTAATGCAACTGTATCATCGCACATTAACTTGTAACTGAACTCTTTGGTAGGATTGTCAGTCTTTCCATGACCTCTAGAATCTAGTGCAATGACTCGGAAATGTTGAGCGAAGAGTTCGTAACAACGTTTCCAATTACCTCTAGAAGTGCCAATCCCTCCATGCAGAAGAATCAGAGGAGGTCCCTTTCCAACTACTTCATAATACATCTTCAATCCATTAACATCAACGTAATTCTCCTTAATCTCCACCATTTTGAATACCTCTCCTTTCTCCTTCTTCCTTTCATATAACCTTAATCAAAAAGAAGATAGTTTAAATTCCAGTGTTGTCATACGCGGAATCCTCAGAGCGTGGTTAGATGAAAGACAAACTCTTCCTTATAGGATCAATTCTTACTATTGTATCAGGAGTTATCTTGTTAACATTTACATTATTTGGAAATGATGATAACACTCCTGTCGTTATTCTAGGACTTGTACTTCTTTTCCTAGGTTTCATTGTTGCTATTACAGGCTACACCACTCCTTCTGTTGCACAGAGTAAGGAAGGTGTAAGTCTAGCTTATCTCATGATCTTTGCATCGATATTGGTAGTGTTAGGTACTTTGGATTTTGCTGCCCTATGGATTGTAAGCGTTGTTGGTGGTGTACTACTTGCTATATCTTCTCTCATTATTTGGCCGTGTTTCTGCTGTCAAGGTAAGACAAAGAACCGGGATAAGGTAATTGGAGTTGCCTCGGCTCATGACTCTATAACTGTTAATGAAATAAGTAAGAGAACTAGCTTGACTGCTAATGTTGTAAGAGATCTACTATATGATGCATTAGGAAAGGGCGACATTGTTGGTAAGATGGAGGGTGAAACTTTCATTCGTGGAAGACCAACCACCACAACATACGCGAAACCAAGCACAACTACTACCCGAGAGGTAGTCAAGGTTCTTGTTATCTGTCCTTACTGCGGCGCAAAGACTGAGCAAGGTCTAACCAAATGTCAGAACTGCAAGGCTGATCTCTAAACACTTCATACTTGGAATAATGAATAGGATTTCCCTACTTGGGGAATCTTATTCTGGTTTTTCGTTTTGATTCAAACTGTAAAAAATTTGAAAAAGGCATTAAGATTAGGTGTACAGGAAGGGATTCACAATGACGCCGTCTATATTTGATACCAAACTTGACATAACCGTGGAACAACATCATCGAACAGTCGCAGCCAAGATGATCTCGCTCATACGGACTCTAGAAAAAGAGATTGGAGCAGAACGGGCTCACGAAATCATTTCTAATTGGGCTGAGCAGAATTCCATCAACGATGTCAAGGGAGTGATTGACAAACTAAAAAAACCAATCGAATCCTTTGAGGATGTCAAAATCTTGCTTAGACAATGGGTGCAAGAACTCAATGACAATAAGATTGAGGTCGTTGAGATAACCGAAGAAACCTCTTCCAAATCAGTATGTACAGTGACAGAGTGCATCTACGCGAAGGTATACAATGATCTAGAGGCTTCAGACCTTGGTTACTTACTCTACTGCAAACATGATTTTGCTTCAGCACCTCATATTCATACCAAAGTTGGACTGAATCGTACGAAGACTGTTATGGAAGGTCATGACTGTTGCAACTTCGAGTACTACTGGTCTGAATGAAGTTCTCATTAGAGGTTAGTATTCTTCTAAGGTTCTTCTTTGGCTTTGATGGGCAATAACTAAAAAAAGGAGGTAGGAAGGCAGAGCCTTCCTCAGTTGGTTCTAAACAGTTGCTCCATCCGCTTGGATGAAGCCTGTTTCTCTTTCTTTTCTAAACACAAGCTAACAAAGAATTCATTCAGTAAAAATAGTACTATTGGTACTACGTTATTAGTAATACTTATTACGGGTTTCTAGTACTATATATTCGTGGTTAGTCATGAGTGATAAGGACCCAATCAATGTGAAGGAGATGCTCGAGAAATCTAGTGACGAGATTGCGGCAGTCATCAAGTCACTCGGACATCCGAAACGACTTGAAGTTGTTAATGTCCTATGGTCTGAACCCAGTGCATTCATTGATCTTCAGAATGCAACAGGTCTTAGCAAGACAGCGCTAGTACATCATCTTGACAAGCTGGTAGAGAATGGAATAGTGAATCGTCTTGAACGCGGTCGATATGAACTGACAGGCGATGGTGTTGAACTAGTTTCAGCATCTGTAGTAGCTTACGCGAGGTCTCAGAAGAGAAAGGAAGATGAGGCCGCAAGAAGAGCAGAGCACATACAGCGAGTACATGCAAAGAGGTCTGGTCCTCTCCAGGACGATGAAGTTCGAATTGTCAATCTGAAGGACATGAAAGTGGCAAGTGTCAGAGTAATCAGCAATCAACCGGAGAATGATGCATGGGCAAAGATGTTAGCATGGGCTGAACCGAAAGCTCTTCTCAATGACTCAAAGAAACATCCCGTCTATGGATTCAATAACCCCGACCCAAAACCAGGTAAGAGTGAATATGGCTACGAGTTCTGGATGCAAATCTATGAGGACATGGAACTTGATGAAGGTATGGAGATCAAAAAAGTCAAGGGTAGACGTTATGCCGTTATCACCTGTAATTTGACTGAGGAACTTGAGTCTGATTACTTCAAAGAGAAGGGACATCTAGAGAGCTGGAAGAAAATCGTTGAATGGGCGAAAGCTAGTCCCTATGGAATGGAAAAGGAGCACTGTCTAGAATATGCTCATGATCCTGGTAAATCTGAGGGTGACCTCATTCTCGACCTATACCTACCAATTACAGAGTGAGGTGAGTAGATGATGAAAGATAATTCTGCTCTTTCACAAGAATACGAAGCAGCACTGGACTCCTTTGTAGAACAATTGCAGAAGGACCAGAACATCATTGCTGCATTTGTTTATGGTAGTATGGTCAGAGGTGACGTCTGGTCCGAATCCGATATTGACATGCTAATAGTCACAAAAGATGATTCATTGCCTTTTCAACAGCACTGGCTGAAGGATGGTGATATCATCATTCAGGTGGATGTTCATTCCCGCAAAAATTTCCGAGATTGGATGGAGCGATTACTACATGGATCTATACTGCACCATCTCATGGCCACTGGGAATCTCTTGTTTTCTAATGATGCGACAATTACAGAGTATCACACTGACGCTCAGAATTTTGGAGAACGTGATAGACATCTGGGTATGATGGTCTATGCGAATTCAGCGATCGGAATTCTTCAGAAGGTGAGAAAGAATATTGTACACAATGAAGATCCACTTACTGCTTTTTGGTGGCTTAGCAGATCGATGGAGTTTCTTGCATTCCTTGAAGTACTATCTAATGGGGATGTTCCCATTCGTGAGGTCATATTTCAAGCAAGAAAATACAATCCTGAGCTCTTCAATAAAGGATACATAAACCACATTCAGAAAGGAACATCCATAGAGTCTCTTGAGGAAGCATATGAGCTCTGTAAGGAGTACATTGAAACTAGGGCCGAATCGTTGTTCAAACCAGTTACCTCGTTCATTCTTGAACAAGGTGGACATTGTGGCATTTCGCAAATTGACAAACACTTCAGACGAAAGCTTCGCCGTGATGACATATTCACCTTAATCAACTCATGTGAGCTACTTGCGGACCTTGGGATAATTCAGAGAATGGATTCTCCATTGCGATTGACAAACAAGAGTAGACATGAGGTTCACGAGGCTGGCTATCTAAACATGGAGGGTGAGTTACTATGAGTAAATCCGTACGAATTAAAGGCGCTCGAGAAAATAACCTAAAGAACATAGATGTCGAGATTCCCCGTGACAAGCTTACTGTAATCACCGGTGTGTCTGGTTCTGGAAAATCTTCTCTCGCTTTCGATGTACTCTATGGTGAGGGACAGCGTAGATTCATGGAGTCCCTCTCTGCATATGCGCGTTCAAGGATTCCCCTAGTCAAAAGACCTGATGTTGATTCAGTCAAGGGGTTATCACCAGTTCTCTCTATCTCCCAGGCTAGGGGAATCCGAAATCCCCGATCAACGGTTGGTACACTTACAGAAATTCACACATACCTACGTTTGCTATTTGCAACCATAGGAATTCCCCAATGTCCATACTGTGATAATGAAATAGAATCGAAGACTCCACATCAGATAGCAGAGCACATTCAGTCTTTACCTGAGGGAACAACAATTGAAATCTTAGCTCCGTTCTTCAAGATATATGGCGAGAACTGGGAGTATCTCATAGATGAAATTCGTAATCATGGTTGTAGAAATATCAGACTGGATAGTGAACTGAAAAGCACAAGTGACAAGTTGAAATTAGACGAAGAAGATGATTATCAAATCGAAGGTATAGTTGACAAATTCACAGTCAACAGCGACCAGACAAAAGAGATTGTTAGTTCTCTCATTGAGTGTCTTCGCATTGGAGAAGGGTTCGTCAAGTTGAATATCTTGAACACCGAAGCTCTCGCTAGCGTCCCTGACGAGTTCTACAATTCCCTTTCATGTCATGAACACCACATTCTTGCAGGTGATTTTCTCCCTTGGTACTTTTCATCAAACGAGGGAGATAGCTATTGTCGAACTTGTGGAGGAGTAGGTACTCACATGTCCGCAAACCCCATTCTAATGGTAGCGAATCCTGAGAAGAGTCTCCGTGAGGGTGCGATTGATAGAGGTTCATTCAATGTCGATACTAGTACATACAAACGCTTGTTCAATTGGAATTACGTGATGGCATATAGTATGGGCGAACACTATGGATTCTCTATTGATACTCCATTCAAAGACCTCTCAGAGGAAACTAAAAACAAATTCTTCTATGGCACTGATGGGGAGAAGTTTGAACTTCTTAGACCCCCAGATGAAGACCGTGCGCATGAGAATTTTGGAAAGCAGTTTTCCTTTAGAGGAATCGTACCTAGGTTAGATACATGGTACCGAAAGCTTTGTCGAGAGCGGAAACAACATGATCCGGGATATTCATGGGTCGAGAAACGCATGGTTGAGAGCCTTTGCCCAGATTGTAGAGGTACTAAGTTACTACCTCAGCGCCTATTGGTGCGCATTAATGACCAGACTATCCATGAGCTAGGAACTCTCCCCCTGGACGATCTCAGGATTCTTGCAGATCGTATCAAACCCCCGATGGACAAAGAGCATCTTGCTGGTCCTATTCTTGAAGAATTAAAGAAACGTCTAGACCTTATGCTTGAGATAGGGTTGTACTATCTCAGTCTGAATCGAAGAGCTGACACAATTTCTGGAGGAGAACTCCAACGCACACGGTTAAGCACACAGATCGGATCAGAACTCATGGGCATGCTTGTCGTTCTTGATGAGCCATCAATCGGGCTTCATCCCCGCGACGGAGTCAAGATCATTGACACCCTCAAGAAACTTCGGGATGTGGGGAATACGGTAATCGTTGTAGAACATGATGTTGATACAATGAGAGCTGCAGATCATATTATTGAGATGGGTCCAGGTCCAGGGGTTCATGGCGGAACTGTTGTGGCACAAGGACTCATTGAAGACATCAAAAATGCTGACGACTCTGTCACAGGGCAATATCTTCGTGGAACGAGAAAGATTGAGCTTCCTGAGACCAGAAGAAAGTCAAACGGTCACTCGATTAAGATATTCAATGCACGCGAGAATAATCTGAAGCAGGTTGATGTGGAACTACCTCTGGGTCTCTTCCTCTGTGTAAGTGGGGTTTCAGGTTCTGGGAAGAGTAGTCTGGTCAACGAAATACTCTACAAGAAGCTTCACTCGGTCTTTCGAGATCGGAGAATCATCCCAGGAAAACATGACCTCATTGAAGGTATCGAACATCTCCGCGACGTCAGGAATATCGACCAGTCACCCATAGGGCGTTCTTCAAGATCCAATCCCGCAACCTACGTCGGGTTTTTTGACAAGATACGAGGTATTTTCGCTGCTCTTCCAGTAGCCCAGGAAAAGAACTACCAGATGTCTGAATTCAGCTTCAACCAAAATAGTGGAGGCCGTTGCCCCGAATGCAAGGGTGAAGGGATTGTAACCACTCAGATGCAATTCATGCCCGATATTGAGAGCATCTGTCCAGCTTGTAAGGGAACTCGTTTTACTCGCGAAATCTTGGAGATTAAGTACAAAGGAAGAAGCATTGCAGATGTTCTGGACTTGACTGTGGAAGAGGCTATTCCCTTCTTCGAGGATGTCAACCTTATTGCACACAAACTCCGGACAATGAATGATCTGGGTCTAGGCTACATCAAACTTGGTCAACCATCGAATCAGCTGAGTGGCGGAGAATCTCAGCGTATTAAACTCGCAAAAGAGCTTGGAAAAATCAAGGCTTCACGGGATACGCTGTATATTTTTGATGAACCCACTACTGGACTACATCTTGCCGACATTCAGAAATTACTCGACTGTCTGAACCGGCTTGTAGACCATGGAAACAGCGTGCTCGTCATAGAACATCATATGGATGTCATCAAGAGCGCTGACTATGTGATTGATCTAGGCCCATCCGGGGGAGAAGAGGGTGGGGAAATTGTTGCTGTGGGAACACCAGAAGAAGTCGCGGAAGTTGAAGCATCCTACACAGGTGACTTTCTCAAAGATGTGATTAGATCTTCCTCTCCATGAACAGCGCATTAGGGTTGAGGGGTTTTGGATTTACAACGCCAGACTAACATCACATTCTATGAATCCTCTGTGGATTCTTCCTCAATATCTTCTACTATTTCAATTCCATCTTGCTCAGGCTCTCCAGGAGGATCTTGCTTGCCCTCATCCAGAATTGGCATTGGATACGAAAGACCTTTTCCAACCATCCAGGCACCTATTCCTGAGATAACTGCACAGAATAATAGTGCAGGAATAAAACCCCAATACTGGATTGTAGGTCCAATGACAAGAATCTGAGGTATTGCAAAAAGCATAGCTATCGTTGGAATAAGTGAATATACGCTATTGCGGATCTCGTTGGGTATCACATCAAGTAGCACCCGTTGAGTCAATATTGAAGCGAATGAGTATATCAATCCGCTAACTATGAAAATCACCAACATAAATAGAACAGGAATCATCGATTCTAAGGGAATTGCCAAGAAAATGATGTCTGTATACGGGAAATAGAATTCCACGATCGTGCCGCCTGCAAGTGGAGGGAACAGAATGACAAGTGCTGCGAATATCAAGTAGAAGGCGAATCCGCAAGTCTGAAGCAACCTAAACCGAGGAATCCATTTTCTGGGTTCATATTTTTGAGACCAAAATCCGGAACGTTCCTCAGTAGCAATACTCGGAATTCGAAGTAATGTCCTAAAACTAGCAACAGCAACGTCTGTCAACATATAAGCGTAGAACAGAGGAAAGATAATGAAATACGACCAGACGATCATCGTGCTCAGCATGAGCATTCCTCCCACTATGAGCCATTTAACTAGTGGATCTGTAGTCAGGAATCGAACACCTGATTTCAGAATCTCGATATATGCCCCCATTGAAGGTCGGGCGTCTCGGCTCTCTTTTACTTCCTCAAAATCTTGAACTAATCTTAGCACGATTACTGCCGCAATGAAACATATGATCGCCTCGACTTGAAAAACCCAGGGTCGACCAAAGAGTGCCGCTAGGATGCTTCCTGGAACTATGGCAAGCGTAGAGCAGGCTGTAACGAGCATACCTAATCTTCCCTGGAAGACTCCATACTGCTTCCTATCCTCATCTCCTGGCATGGCGACTCGAAAGTTATTATCAAACCAAGCCTGCCACGCCCCACTCTCTTGTGATCCTCCAATTGCAATAAAGAAAAAGATGAGAATGAAAACAAAGAAGGGAGTTCCAGGTGCCACGATTGATGTGAGGATGAATGCAATACCATAGCAGATGTAGGCTGATGATATAACCCATCTCTGACCGATGTGGTCACCTAAAGAGCCAGTTGGATAATCAAAAAGTGTCATAACGACGAGTTGTATGACAAGCAGGATGCTGACCAAGGCGAGTCCCTGAATGTATTGACCTGGTCCTCCACCTAATGCCTCCGCTATGAAGATAATATGAAAGGTAGATGTCAGGGCAAAAGTGGCTACAACTAACGGGACCATTGTCATCATTATCTTTGCTAGTCGCAGTAACCTTTCATTAGATTCAGTGAAACCAAAGAACGATGAAGTCCTACTCACGCAAATACCCGAAATTAATCAATTACCACGTTAATCAATCTGTTGATGATAATCGCAATATTAGAAATGTCTACAACTTCAACTCCATGAACCACCAATGGTGTCTCAATGGTATTGGAACTTCTGACTCTGTGTATTCAGGTATCTTCTTGAAACCAACGCTAGTATATACATGCTGAGCGGTATCCATGAACCCCCCTGTGTCAAGACGTAATGATGAATATTCACAATCTTTTCCTAAAGCAACAAGCTTCTGGAGCAGTTTCTTCCCAAATCCTTTTCCTCTATATTCGGGTTTAATGTACATGCGTTTGATTTCACCTACATTTTCGTTGAATCTTTGTAGAGCCCCCATACCTATTACTTTTCCAGTATCTTCAAGAATTAACAGAGCACCATCATCTGATGGAATAGAAGTAAACGAGTCATATTTGGATTGGATATATTCCTCAATCGTAATACCCATTGTATCTACAAAGTCAATTCCATACCGTTCTTGAACCTGATCAGCAATCCAACTGATGTACTCGATATTAAGTTGAATGAAATCTTCTTTATGGTTCTCAAAGTTAAAGAGCTCGAAAGTGACCAATATTATTCCCCATTTGAATTGTATGGACTACAGAAGTTTTCTAATAATATTTACGGAGCTTTGCGAAATCTTTTGAGTAATCTCTGTTTGTTCAAAATACGCTTTACCTCTGATGTGATTCTAATGGTCAAAGTCTTTCTAGCATCTGGGACAAATAGAACTGCAGCAATTCAGAACCTTCTAAGTAAACTAGATCTCTCAATTCTCTCAGGAAAGCGAGTAGCTGTAAAGGCGAACTTCAACAGCGCTGATCCCTTCCCTGCATCAACTCATCTAGATACTTTTACTCTCCTTATCGATGCAATAAAAGATGTAGGAGCATCGGGAATTCATGTCGGTGCTCGGAGCGGTATGGGGAATACTAAGAAAGTCCTAGATGACCTTGGAATAACAGGGATGTGTAAAGAGAAGGATGTCAAAGCATCCGTCCTCGACGACTTTACCATGGATGATTATACGCTCATTACTCCAGAGGGGAGTCATTGGTCAAGAGGATTTCTCTATGCAAACCTCTTCAAAGACGCGGATATCATTATTCAGACCTGCTGTCTCAAGACGCATCAGTATGGTGGCCACTTCACCCTCTCTCTGAAGAACTCCGTAGGAATGGTTGCAAAGTTTGATCCTGAGGATAATTACAACTACATGAAGGAACTCCACTCATCTCCGTATCAACGAGAGATGATTGCTGAAATTAATACTGTGTATGAACCTGCATTTGTATTGATGGACGCCACTAAGGCATTCGTTACAGGTGGTCCCGCATCAGGTGAAGAAGTAACTCCCAACGTCATTCTTCTCAGTACTGATAGAGTAGCACTTGATACGGTAGGTGTGGCAATCCTGCGACACTATGGTACTACTGATGCAGTATCAAATGGATCTATATCTGAACAGGCACAACTGGCACGAGCTGCTGAACTTGGCTTGGGCACATGTACATTCGAAGATATCGAATTGATACCATTGGATGAAGAGAGTAAATCTGTTGTTGATTTTGTGAATACACAATTTCAGAAGTAGCTATAAACAACCGTGATTCATCACAATTAGTTCTGTATTGATAGTAAAATGAATAAAGTCCGATCGGCGAAAACAAAGAAATAGATGTTATACAATAGAAATCTAGTTCGCTAAAGGAGTTCGCGCAATGGAAAAAGTACGCATGGATAGATTGGAATGGATAGATATCATATTAATTGCAATCTTTCCACTTCTAGGGATAATCTTGTATTTTGTTCACAAGAATAATGGAGAAGAAGAAAGGGCAGATGCTTCACTATGGAGTATGCTTATCGCACTTGTGATCTACATCCCGTTGAATATTGTATTAGGTTGGATAGGCACAATCATCGCCTTCATCATTATCATAGGTGTCTACATGCTGAATCAACAGGGT
>DAOWDY010000269.1 GCA_030638785.1 Candidatus Thorarchaeota archaeon | reverse complement strand
TATTATCAAGAAGGTACTACGCATCACTATCTCAATTGGTCGTTCAGTGAACTACTTCCTGATGGATATGTTGTCTATCTGAATGGGTCAATCTTGGAAAGTGGAGATTGGGATGGAACAGAACTCTCTGTAGATGTTGGAGGTCTTACTGAGGGAATCTACAATGTAACCATGGCAGTGAATGATACTTCTGGAAACCTATCAGCATCGTATGTATTCCTGACGGTCGATGCGGCTCCAACCACAACTACTACGACCACTACAACGACAACCACGTCTACTACGACAACCACAACTCCTACTGATACGACTCCTACTACACCGGGTGATGGGACACTAATCATCATAATTGGAGTAGCAGGAGCAGGTGTGGCAGTAGTACTAATCGTCGTTCTCTTGAAGAAGAAGGACAAGATTTGAGGAGGTTCAACCTCCTCTCACTCTTTATTTTATTATAGGAGCTACCATTGTTTTATCAACAATTGATTATGTTAACTATAATTAACAGAAGGGTTTGCGATGCAAGAGTGTGAAAACAAAACCAAGTTTAGACGCCTCTATGAGGAGATACTAAACAAGGGCAATCTTGATGTCTTAGAAGAACTATGTGCTCCAAACTTCGTCAAACATGCAATGCCTCCAACACCAGACTATGGAATTGAAGGATCGAAACAGAGTGTAATAATGCTCCGAACTGCTTTTCCGGATATCAAATACACCGTTGAAGATATTATTGAAGATGGCGACAAGCTAGCTGCAGGCTGGTCAGCCAAGGGTACTCACAAGGGAGTGTTCATGGGCATTCCACCAACTGGAAAGCAAGTTGCATTTTCGGGTATAGAGATCATTCGTATTGAGAATGGCAAAGCAGTAGAAGAATGGGAAGAATTGGACAGAGCAGGGTTAATGCAACAACTCACAAGTTAATTGATAAAATCATAGGGGATAGTCATCGGCAATATCGCTATATGTAATAAAAGGGAATTTTACACGCGCCGCCTTCTACAGAACGAAGGAGGATACTCAGATGAGGGGAACTCTCCGTAGGCAGTTCAAGATTTGCCTGATCGGTGACGGATATGTGGGCAAGACTAGCATCCGTCTGAAGTACCTGAAAGGAGGCTTCAAGAGAAGCTATATTCCAACGCTGGGAGTCGATTTTGCTCAAAAGTCTGTCCAGTATGATGGAATTCCGACCAACATGGTGATCTGGGATATTGCAGGTCAATCACTCTTTGAGAACCTGCGTAAGAGGTACTATGATGGTTCCAGCGGTATAATCCTCGTCTATTCTGTGGTTGATAAAGTCGCCTTTGAGAACGCATCAAAGTGGCTCGTTGAAGCTCATAGGTATGCGCGAAAACTCCCGCCATTAATCATCATCGGGAACAAAATCGATCTTCGCCCAGGCCAGTCTCGGGAAGATACTGTGTCCACTGAAGAGGGTAGAGAGTTTGCTCAGAGAATAAGTGAGAGGCTGAACACTAGGTCTGTCTTCATAGAAACCTCAGCTCTTACAGGCGAGAATATTGACGAGGCATTTGAAGCATTGGTCGAAATGATGGTTGATGAACTGGAAAAAAGAAAGCCCGGTTATGTACCTAAAGCAGCCACACCCTCTCCAGAGGCTGCGCCTAGTACTTTAGTTGATTTAAGTAAGAGTGCTGATTCATCAGCTGAAGAATCAGTGACTGAAACACCCTCTGAACAACCTGTGGTCGAAACATCCACAGCACCTGTAGCTGCTGAAACATCTAATGAGACTCAACCTGTAACTGCAACTCCTTCAATATCGAGTACACCAAAACCAAGTAGACGAGAGATTGTATCAACAGCCAAGACTATTCCATTCGATCCGGTCACAACTCTGCCTTCTGATTCTGAATACCTTGAGGAGGAGCAGATTGGAAGTGCTATGACAAATCTGGTTCATCTCCGCGAGGAACTCAGAGATGCAGAAGAAGGACTAGCAAAGGTAATGTCAGAACTGGAAACCACGCTGCTCAATCTGAAGAATATCATTCATGTCAAGAAGATAATGTACGGACATCTACAACAGCAGTTGAAGATCACACGACAGGAGTGGGCCGATGCCTACGACCAATACCTGCTCAGCGAGCAACGTAAGACCTCTGAGTTGGCTCAACGAAGTAAGCAGATTGAGGATCTCCGAAAAGGTATTGATAAGATAGGTAAGACCATACGTACACGTGTGGGCGATCTGGAGATGAAGAAGATCACAGAATAATTCATTCTCCGATAATCTTAATCAGCAAACGTTTGTTTCGACGGCCGTCAAACTCACCATAGAAGATTGCCTCCCAGGGTCCTAGGTCAAGCCGACCTTCTGTGATTGCGATAACAACCTCACGTCCCATTATCTGCCGTTTATGATGAGCATCGCCATTGTCCTCACCGGTACGGTTGTGCTGATATCTGTCAATTGGTTCATTGGGAGCAAGTTCCTCGAGCCAACGTTTGTAGTCTGCATGTAATCCTCTTTCATTGTCATTAATGAAGACGCTAGCAGTTATGTGCATGGCATTGACAAGGCATAGTCCTTCGCGAACGCCGCTCTCCGTAACCGCCTCTTCTACTTG